>CAZZWT010000073.1:0-11826 GCA_964657775.1 uncultured Candidatus Methylacidiphilales bacterium
CGTGCCGAGATAGCGCGACTGACTTACCTGCTCGAACAGGTCGGCGCGGATCAGGCGGCTGAGGATGTGGGCCTGGCTGACTGGCGCCGGCGTCTGTTCCATCTGCTCTTGCAGCCAGCGGCGCGGCTTGGTGCCATCGAAATCCGCCGGCGTGACTATCTGGAACGACTCGCTTCCGCCTTGGACAATCCCGCCCGGTTCTGAGACGATCCGCGTCCTCATGAACAGCCTGCTCAGCACCCTGCCCATCCTTCTCCCCGTCGCCGTTGCGTGGGTGGAGAAACAGGAGGTCATTTTGCTCGAGCGGGGCGTGCCGCTCACCGAAGCCCAAGTGGCCGACGCTCGCCGGGTCGGCGTCAAGGAGCCGGACCGGATCCGCCGCGTGGAGGTCGAAGCGCTGCCGCAGCCGGAGAACGAGGACGTCATGTTCGTGGCCAAGCACATCGGGTTCTTCAGCTCGTGCTCGGTCAGCCTCGCCCTTGGCTACGCCATTTGTCACGTGCCCAGCCACCGGGCTGATCGCTTGCAGTTGGTGCACGAGTTGGTGCATGTCTCGCAGTACGAGCGGATGGGCGGAATCAAAGGCTTTCTCAGCGTCTATCTAAGAGAGTGCATCGACCCGGGCTACCCCTTCGGCGCGTTGGAGCAGGAGGCCATTCTGATCGCGCGAGACGTTTGCAGGCAGGCAAAACAGGCTTAATTTCGAAAAGAAGATGGCGAGGATGTCTTGAAATCGGACATAGGACTCGCTTCCATCTTGATTCTGTGGTACTTAAATAGCGGTGACTTATCCCGTAGTACATAAAGAGACATGACGCCCAAGCCCCTCATCGGAATTATCGACGACGAGCGTAACATTCAGGCGACCCTCGCTGCCATATTAGAGCGGCGCGGTTATACTTCCGCCTCAGCCTTCACCGGCAAGCAGGGCCTGCAAATGATCTCCGATCAAAAGCCCGATGTGCTGCTGCTCGACCTCGGCCTGCCCGATGGCGAAGGGCTCGACCTGCTGCGGACGATTCGCCTGCAACATCCCGCGCTGCCGGTTATCGTGGTCACAGCCAACGACTCGCTGAACAATGCCATCGCCTCGATCAAGATCGGCGCGTTCCATTTCATCGCCAAGCCCTACGTGCCGGACGAGCTGTTGAGCCTCGTGGCCAAGGCGCTCGAAAGCAAAGGTCTCAAACAGGAGACGGTGCAACTGCGCGAGGAGACGGAGCGGCTAAAGAAGCGCGTGCAGCGGGCGGAGGCGCAACTCCAGCCCATCTTCAAGAACCTGAAGATGCGCGAGCTTTTCGAGCTGGTGGAGCAGATTGCGCCGAGCGAGGCCAATGTGCTCATCGTGGGCGAGAGCGGCGTGGGCAAGGAAGTCTTCGCCAACCGCATTCACGAGCTGAGCGGGCGGTCGCAGGGCCCGCTGATCAAGCTGAATTGCGCGGCGTTCCCGGCGAACATGATCGAGGGCGAGCTCTTTGGTTACAAGAAGGGCGCGTTCACCGGCGCCAGCCAGGATTTCCCCGGTATGCTGAGCGCTGCGGCGGAAGGCACACTGTTCCTGGACGAAATCGCGGAAATGCCGATCGACTTGCAGACGCGGTTCCTGCGCGTGTTGCAGGAGCGGGAATTCCGTCCGCTCGGCAGCACGTCGGTGATCAAGGCCGATTTCCGCCTGGTGGCCGCGAGCAATCGCCGACCGGAGGAAGCGATCCGCAACGGCCGGTTGCGCGAGGATCTCTTCTATCGCCTGAACACGTTTACGATTTCCATCCCGGCCCTGCGCGATCGCACGGAGGATATTCCCGAGCTGGCCCAAGTTTTCCTGCAACGCTTCTGCAGCAAAATGAACAAGCCGCTGCTGACGATTCAATCGGAAGCCTACGACGCGCTGCTCCGTTATCATTGGCCCGGCAACGTTCGCCAGTTGCAGAACGTGATCGAGCGCGCGGTAGTCCTGACCACGGGCAGCATGATCACGCGCCGCAACCTGCCGAACGAAGTGGTGCACGGCACGCCTTCCGAGCCGGTGGCCGCGGTCAACCATGGCTTCTCGACCTCGGAGCTGAGCGAATCTCCGCCGCAAATCCGCGCGCTGTTGACCGACTCGCAATCCTTCAACCTCGCCGAACGCGAGAAGGCCGCGCTCGTCGCCGCTCTCGACCAGTGCAACGGCAACAAGAAGAAGGCGGCGGAGCTGCTCGGCATTCATCGCCCGACGCTGTATACGAAGTTGAAGAAGTTTGGGCTGGGGGCGTAATTCGCCACGATCACATTGGTCGATGTCGGCAGCTTCACATTTTGTCGTGCGACGGTCATAGACCGCCGCTACATCTGAAAGATATATGATCATCGGATTTATCGGCGCAGGTGTGATGGCGCGGGCGTTGGGCAAGGGACTTGTTCATGTCGGAGGCTTCAAGGCCGAGGAGCTGATTTGCTCCGCGCCCACTTTGGCGGATGGGCAGCTTTTTTTGGCGGCATTCCCCGGCTCCCGGTTCACCGAATCCAATAGCGATGTTGTGAAGCAAAGCGACATCACGATCCTCGCGGTCAAGCCGCAGGTCTTGCCGGACGCGATGGCCGCGCTGGGGGATGTCGCCTCGGGCAAGCTGTTCCTCTCGATCGCCGCGGGCGTCACGTTGGAGCAAATTCGCGGGTGGCTTCCGGCGTCTGCGCGCGTCGTGCGGGCCATGCCGAACACACCGATGCAGGTCGGCGCCGGCGCCAGCGTGTACGCGGGCGGGCCGAATGTCACCGAAGCCGATCTTGAGGTGGTGCATCGCATCCTATCGGCGGCGGGCAAGGCATGGCCGGTGGAGGAAAGCCAGATCGACACGGTCACGGCACTCTCGGGCAGCGGGCCCGCTTACGTCTTTCATTTCATGGATGCGCTCATCCGCGGCGCGGTCGCGCAGGGTTTACCGGAACAACTGGCCCGGGACCTCACGCTGCAAACGGTGCTCGGTTCCGCGCAACTCGCCTCGGGTTCCCCGCTCACGCCGCTTGAACTCGCCACGCAGGTGAAAAGCCCGCGCGGCACCACCCTCGCCGGTTGCGCCGTCCTCGAGGAAAACGAGGCGCTCAACAAACTCATCGCGCGCTGTGTCGAAGAAGCCAAGCTCCGCGCGGAAGCCTTGGCGCGCGGCGAGAAGTAATCCGCGAGATTGTGGACTTTGACGGGATTTCCCTCTTCGGGAAAAGGCAGGAGGGCGCATTATCAGAAATCCCCCGCAGCCATTTCCGTAATTCCAAGCGCGCCGATCTTGGATTTTCATTGGGGCGAAGTTTGCCAAAAGGCGTTCCCGCGCCCATTGTAAGGTGATCCTATGTCGCGGCAGAGTTTCCTCCTTCTCCTCGGCGTTGCGTTTCTCCTCTTTCTCGTGGCCTTGGGCGGAGGTGTCTGGTGGTATCTCTTCGGCGCCAGTGAAATCGAGTCGGCTGAACTCGTCCCCGCCAACACCATCATTTTCGCCTCCATTCCCAATGCAGCCACGCTGCTCCAGAGCTACGAGAGTTCGCAGGCGAAAACGCTCCTCACCTCGCCCAACATGAAGCCGCTTTCCGCTTCAATCGTGAATCTAGTCGGCCAAAAGAATCTCGATCTGCTCCACGATTTTGCGCCAAACCTGAGCGGTCAGTCGTTCATCGCCGTCACCCAATTCGACCTCGACCACCCGGAGAAAGTGGGCCTCATCGCCGCGATGAAACCGAAGGCCGGTCTGGGCGATTTTGGCACTTTCATCGAGAAACTGAAGGCCGCCTGGGGCGACAACTTCCAGGCGGCCACGACTGGGACGAGCAACGTGGCCGGAGTCGATTACCAATGGGTTCAAGCCCCTGCCGCGCCCGACAAAATTTGCGTGGCGCAAATCGGCGGCTGGATTGTCACCGCGTGGGGCGAGGCCTCGCTGCAGGATTGGATCGAGCGGTACAAGGGCCTATCGACCACCTCCAGCCTCGCGAAGGACATTAACTACGTGAAGGCCACGGGCAGCGTCGGCGAGGCACCGATGACGCTCCTCTACGTCAACTATCACCGCGTGATCGATCTCGCGAAAAAGCAGATGGAGCGAACGAATCCGGCTGCGGGCGATTACCTTGCCCCCAAGCTCGAGGCAGTTGGCGGCGCGGCGGTTGGCACGCGGTTCGAGAACGGCGAAATCGTCGATCGCTTCACGCTCATCTACCCCCACCCCGCGCAGGTCGAAACCGGCTTCGGCATCGGCCCGTGCGCGTTTGATACGCTTAAATTTACCGGACCGGACACGCGTTTCTACTGGGCCTCGAACATGGATTGGAAGCAGTACGCGAAGAACCTGCGCGACCAGGCCAATCCGTCGGCGCACGCGAGCCCAATTGCGACCAACGGCGTCACGGCCCTCCAGACTTGGACGCGCGAGGCTGGTCTCGATGGCGAGCGCCAAATCGTTGACTCGCTCGGTTCCGAGATTTCCATCCAGGCCGAGTGGCCGGCCGAGACGACCTACCCGCAGGTCGGTGTGTTCGTGAAGCTCGATCATCCCGAAACCTTTAAGCCGGTCATCGCGGCGATTCTCAACACGGTCCGCCAGACCTACGCGACCTCCGCCACGATCAAGGAATTCGCCAATGGCGACCGGCACTTCGCCGAACTGGTCTTCAACCAGCCGTCCCTCTTCACGCCGACCATGACCGAGGATGGCGATTACTTCGGCATCTTTATGAGTCAGGGCCAGGCCACACGCTCCTTCCAGCGCGACGCCGCCAAGGGACTGACCCACAACGCCGATTTCGCGCGGCAGATCGGCGACAAGAAAACTGGCGCGGCGCAGATCCTGTTTCTCGATTCACCTGCCCTGCTCGACCGCGCCTATCGCACCGCAATGCCTTATCTCTCTATCGCGGAAATGTTCAACAAGGACATCACTGGCTATCTGGGCGGAAAGCAACTGCCGCCCGATCTCGGCTGGCTTGCGCCGATGGGCACCTGGTCGTGCGTCATCACGCCGGATGAGGAAGGCATCCAGGGCTATTCCGTTTCCGGCATCGGAAACCAGGGTATTTTTCTCTCCATGACGGCGGGTGGGGCGGTCAATATGCTCCAGAGGCTCGGCGTCCTTCCGAAGCGGGTCATGCCAGGCTCCATCTTCCTACCCGGCACCCCGCCGGTCCCGGCGCCGCTGATCCCGGGCTCGGTCCTGGCTACTCCGCCAGTTGTGGGTGGCAGAAGCTTCCCGGCCATGCCTCCGCCGCCGATCTTATCCAACCCTAACGCCGTTCAAACCGCGGATGCCGTCATTTTTATCACGCAGGACAGCAGAATTTACTTCGATGCGACACCGGTGCCGAAGGACCAGATCAGCGATTTCCTGAAGGCAAAAAAAGCCGCGAACCAAGGCCTCAAGCTCGCTGTGAAGGTGCACCCGAACGCCTCGCCGGACGTTCTTTCCACCGTCATGGATGCGGGCGCATCGGCGGGCTTCGGCGTCCTGCCTTACGCCTACACGGCGGATTCCGAATCCAACCCTGGCTCGACCAACGCACCAGCGGCCAACTCCAACTCTCTCCTTAACACGACTAATGCCGATGGCACTCCGATCACTCCCACTTCAGTTGCTCCCCACTAGCCGCGCCGCCGGAACGATCATCGCGCTTCTGCTCGCACTCGTCTTTTCCGGCGCAGCGCGCGCGACCGATTCGTCGGATAAGCCGGTGTTCGAGGAATGGGTCCTCGTCGTGCTGGATGGCAAGACGCTCGGCTACGGCAGCACCATCACCACGAAGGTCGATTCTGATTTTGGCCCGCAATACATCACCTCCTACCAGCAGGAATTTTCCATCAAGCGCGAGGGTGCGAGGATGAAGATTACCGACAAGTCGAAGGTCACGGAAGATGCGGAGGGCGGTGTGCTCAGCTTCACGCAGACCAGCGAGGCCGGGTCCTCCAGCGTTGAATCGAGCGGCACGCGCGACGGCGACACCATGGTCGTTACCAGCCGGGGGCAGACCCAACGCTTTTTGCTGCCGCGCCTCAGCGCGCTGGGGCCGGAGGCCATCCGGCGCCAGACCAACGCCGTGCCGCTCAAGCCGGGCCAGACTTTTTCGCTCGATACCTTCAGCACCGAATATCCGCAGGCCGTCGTGGTGGAAAAAGGGAAAGTCGTGCAGAAGGAATCGCGCGACGTCCGTGGGGTGAAGCGCGACTTGTGGAAATTGACCAGCGAGGTGAGCCTCATGCCCGGCCTGCTCTCCACCATGTGGGTCGATGACCAAGCCAACGAAGTCGAGGCGGTCACGGTTCAACCCGGCATCGGCGCGTTGCACGAGTATGTCACCGATCGCGCCGAATGCATGAAGCGACCCGATGGCGCGGAACTCTTTACCACAGCGCTCATTCATCCTGATCGTGCGCTCCCCTCGCCGCGCGACCAAGGTCAGGCTATTTACCGGCTCATCCCGCTCGACCCGGGGCAGACATTGAAGCTGTGGAGTCAGGGCGAGCAGCGCATTCTGTCCTCCGAGCCTGGCACGCTGGAAGTCGAGGTCACCGCGCCGCGCTACATTCCTGCCGATGCGACGTATCAATTGCCGCACGAGGACACGGCCGAGCTTCATCCTTATCTGCAGGCCTCCGCCTATCTCGAGGTCAACTCACCCGAGATACTGACGCTGGCGCATAACGCCGTGGCCGAGGAAAAGAACCCGGTCCGCGCGGCGCATCGCATCGAGAAATTCGTGCGCGATTACATCACGAAGAAGGACCTCAACGTTGGTTTCGCCTCCGCGGAGGAGACGGCGAAGTCGCGCGAGGGCGATTGCACGGAGCACGCCGTTCTCTGCGCGGCGCTGGGGCGCGCGGTGGGAATACCCACGCGGTGTGTCGTGGGCTTCGGCTACATCCCGCCCGGCGATGCTGAGCCAACGATCGCCAACGCGACCGATGCCAACACGGGCATCTTCGGTTTCCACATGTGGGCCGAGGCGTGGATCGGGCCGGACGAATGGGTGCCGATGGACGCCGCGCTCGACGGCTTCGATGTGGGGCACATCGCGATCACGAAATCGGCGCTGGAGGAGGTCAACCCGATCGTCGATCTGAACACGCCCGTACTGAATATGATGCAGAGCATGAAGATTGAGATCGTGAAAACGGTGACGAAGGAAGACATGCCGCCCGTGGTGCGTCCGGTGACGCCATCCCCGCCCCGCGCGCCCGTGGCCAGCGAAAAGGCGCCGGCCCACCCATCCGCACCGTCGTCGGAGCCCTCCTCGCCGATCATCGCTCCGCCCGAGCCGACGCGTACCAGCCCGCCGCCGGTGGATTAAAAGGTAGCCGGCGCAGGCCCTTGCACGGGGGGGCGTTGCGCGAGCACGTGCAGCGACCTGTGGTCTCGCGCAAGAAAAACAGCTCTCGCTCCCCAATTTCATTTGGGAACGCACTTGTCTGCGCAATTTTATTGCCCGGTTAGTCCGCGCGAAATGAAATTTCGCGACGATCAAGAAACGCTCCCAAGTGAAACAAGGAAACGAGATACTATTGCCAGTGCCTTTGTCAGTTGCAAATTGAATCCCGGCGGTCGCGTTCCGCTGACCGCAACCGTCCCGGCGCAAAGGCCTGCGCCGGCGACCTTTTTCATCCGCACCCTCTCCTCAAGCAGCAATAGAGGCAATCGGTTGCTTTATACCTCAACCCACTCTACCGTTTCCGATATGAGGATCGCCCTACTTACGTTCTGTTTGGTTGTCACGGTTGCGGGAACCGCCCAGGCCCGGCTCGGGGAATCGCCGGATCAACTCGTCCAACGCTACGGGCAGCCGCTTTCGGAAAAGGACCAAAAAGGCGAAGGCGACAAGATCGCATTGGCGGATGTCGTTTTTGAAAAGGGCGGATTCCAGATCAACGTCACCGTGGTCGACGGGCTTTCGGTGGCGGAGTCGTTCAAGAAACTCAATGGCCAACCGATCACGACGCTGGAGGTTCGCACGCTACTCGGCGCGAATTCCGAGGGTCACGAATGGGAGGCGCCCGAGTCGGCGAAGGGCGGAAAGCTCTGGACCCGCGACGATAGCGCGACGGCTTTTCTCGCTGACGATGGAAGCCTGCTGATCAAGTCGCGCGAACTGGTGACCAAGGAAGTTGCCGCGAAGAAGGTCGAAAAGGCGCCGACGCTCGAAGGGTTCTGAACCAACGCTGGATCTAATTATCCACAGCGGGAAGGGGCGCGGGCGGGAGAAGCGGTGGATGCAGCGAGGGTAGTTGCGAGGCGCGCACACCCTGGGTCTTGGCCGTCGCTGCGGCATGCTCCTTGTCGGCATCGATGAGCGCCTGCACGGCGGCGCGGACATCCGTCTGCAACTTGCCCATGTCGGTGATCTTGTCCCACCGCGCGATTTCCCTGCCATCCACGCCGTAAAGAATGCCGCGCAGGCTGTCGGAACTTTCGGTCCAGCCCAGCAACGGGCAGACGGTTCCGGCGAAATCGGGCACGACATACGAGGTCGAACGCGGATTGCCCTTGTTGCCGTTCTGCAGAAAGTAGGGCTTCAACTCCACGGCCTGGTCGTCGAGATTGGAGCGCATTTTCTCCAGCACGACGGAAGGCACCCACGTCGCCATCGAGTCGCGGAGATCGACCACGACGACAAGTTGGAAATCGGGCCGGCCTTGGAGTGGATACATCACCGTACCGGCGGCGCGGGCGGCCTCCTGCGATTCCTCGCTGGTGCCGAGCAACAAGGTGATCATCCCGGGGCGATTAATCAGGATGTTGTGGTTGTCGCAATCCTGCGCGTGGATTTTTTTGATATGCGGTGCGGGAGCGACGGGCGGAGTCGCGACGTTCGTCTGCGCCCCAAGCGGCCACGCGCCCCCGAGGAGCGACAGCACGAACAGCGTGGCCCTTAAAGTTCGGTCAGGCTTTTTCATGGACCTTTTCCACAACATATCCGCGTAGATACTCGGTTTCCGGCACGTTGACGAGTACGGGATGATCGGAACTTTGCGTCAGCCGCTGGCGCAGCCGCAAGATCGTTCCCGTTTCCGAGGAGGCCCGCTGCAGCAACTCGTCCCAATCCCCTGCGGTGACATGATGCGAGCAGGAGAACGAGGCCAGAATTCCGCCCGGTGAAAGCAGCCTGAGCGCGCGCAGGTGCAGGTCGTGATAACCGCGCAGGGCTGATTCCTTATTGCCCTTGCTCTTCGTGAAGGAAGGT
Organism: uncultured Candidatus Methylacidiphilales bacterium; assembly: GCA_964657775.1. GTDB lineage: Bacteria > Verrucomicrobiota > Verrucomicrobiia > Methylacidiphilales > UBA1321 > JABDGH01. Next base: position 9,193 of record CAZZWT010000073.1, read on the forward strand.
GGATCGAGCACCATCAGGTCGAAGGTCTCGCGCTTTTGTTCGTAGTGCCGCAGCAGGTCGAACACGTTGGCCTGAATCCATTCGATCTCGAGATTCGTGCGCTTTGCCGTGGCCTCCGCCAGCCGCAACGCCTCGGTCGATTGATCGACCGCGCGGCAGGAAATGGCGCCGGCTCGCATCGCGCTCAAGGCAAACGCGCCCTGGTTGGTGAAGCAATCGAGCACGCGTCGTCCTGGCGCGAGCACGGCGACGGCGGCGTAATTCTCCGCCTGGTCGAGGTAAAAGCCGGTCTTCTGTCCCGACCAAAGATCGAGGTCGTAGAGGATGCCCGCGATGTGCACGCGCGTGGGCGCGGTGTAGGTTCCGTGCAGGACGAGACGCTCCAGCGGCAACCCTTCGAGCTGGCGCACGGGCGCATCGTTGCGCGTCAACAGCACGCGACAGCCGGTCTTGCGCATGAGCAATTCCGCGATCACCGCTTCGCGCTTCGCCAGGGCAAGCGTCAACGTCTGGACCACGACTACATCATCGTACCGGTCCACGATCAAGCCAGGCAGTTGGTCCGACTCCGACCAGACGAGGCGCTGCGCCAGAAGCGGCGTTTTCGCATCGTGCCAACTGGCTCGATGAGCCAGCGCCGCATCGAGCCGCGCGGCGAGCAACCGTTCATCCAGCGCGACCAACTCCCGGGCGTAGCGGCGCGCGACGATTTGCGATTGGCTGTTATAGATGGCGCTGCCCAGCCCCTCGCCGCGGGCTGAGCGGATTTCCACCGTCCCGCCGTCCTCGGCCTCGCCTTCGACGCGATCGACTTCGTTGGCGAAGACCCAGGGATGTCCCCCAAGAATGCGATGGCGCGCACCCTTGTTCAGGATCAGCCGGGCGGAATGCGTCATAGCTCGCCATCCTAGAAGTCATCTCATCAAGTTGTCACCAAAATGAGAACTGCACCTTGTTTGGTGCAGTACCGCCGCTATAAGTCGACCATGCAACAAATGGCCTCGTGGCGGGTTTGTCGGCGTGAGGGGCGGGGGTGGCTTGACCGCTGCCGACGAATTGGGGCCGTAACGAGGGCGTTGGAGCTGGCTCGACTTACCTGACCGTTTCGCGCAAAATGGCCGGATTCTCTCCCCGATTTTTTGCCGAGCCAAAATGAGTCGCGATTGCTCCTATGCTTTCGATAAATTTGCTTGGCGGAATGGTGGGCGCCACTAGAAAAGCATCATGGAAATCCATCTCATTCTCGGAGGCGAGCAAGTGGGCCCGTTATCCGAGGCCCAAGTGCGCCAATATCTGGATGATGGCTTGGTCGCCTCCCATGATCTTGCCGCCGTTGAGGGGATGGAGGATTGGATGCCGCTGGAACAAGTGCTCGCCCACTTTCCGCCCGACGTCCCGCCGCACGACACCGCTGATTCCGATGCTGTTTCCGCGGTCAGCGTGGAGCAGATGGAGGCTTCCTTTTTGGTGCCCAATGGGACGGTGGAATCGTCCGGTGATAACTCCGAGTCTGCTACCCAGGAGCTCGCGCAGCCGCTGACCGCCTCACAACGGACGAAGCGGAAATTGGGTAAGATCGTCATCCAGCCGATCCTTCCCCTTGAATCGTCGCTGCCGCAAAAGAGAAAGACGGGCAAGACCTCCATCACCCTCGAGCCGATGCGCTCCACCATTTCGTTGCCGCCGATCACCGGACATCTTCCGCGGCCGAAGACCCCGGCCAAGGGCATCGGCCGCACGGGCAAAGTTTCGTTGCGCGCCGTGCCCCTGCAGCCTGCGCCGGTTTCCGCGCCGGCACCGGCACAGGATTTTCTGCCCACACTCGCGCCGGAACCTGTCGCTGAAGCGGCACCGGTTCCTGCTTTGGCCGAGCCCGGGCCGACGCCGGCTGAGACTCCCTCGCCTGCCGCATCGGTTGCGACGGTCGAACCAGTATCAGCCGTCGCGCCCGTGGAATTTGAAGCGATTCCGGCCGAACCGGTCGTTGCGGAAGTTGCGCCGAAACCGGCCGCTCCGCCGGAGATCGCCGTCACCCCGCCGATGAGTACGTCGCAAGAGCTGCCGCATCCAGCACCGGCCTTTTCCGTTTTGCCGAAAGGCTCCGGCTTCATGCCGCCTACCATGCGCAGCGTCAACCCACCGATGCGCCGGAAGAAGAAGCCTTTTCCCTACAAGGCCGCGGCGCTGGTGGCTTTCATCCTCTTGGTGATGTTGACCTGCGTCATTCTTCTCGTCTCACACGGCGGAAACATGCCGGCGCCCAATCGGTTTGGACCGCAAACAACGCCCGCCCCGCCGTTGCAAACGATGAACGAGCAACCGGCGGAGCCGGCCAACGTGGCCGAGCTAATTGCCAGCGGCATTAAGAAGCAGGCTGCGGGCGACCTGGACGGGGCCATCCAGGATTTCGATTCCGCCCTGGCCCTCGATCCCAAAGCGATCGAAATTCTCTACCAACGCGGCCTGGCGAAACAGGCCAAGAATGACCTGACCGGCGCCGTGGCCGACTACACCCAGGCGATCACGCTGAATGCCAAATTTGCCAGCGCCTATTGCGCGCGCGGCTTTGCCCGGCAATCCAAGGGCGATGCGGACGGCGCCATCAAGGACTACTCGCAGGCGCTGACGATCGAT
>CAZZWT010000074.1:0-11748 GCA_964657775.1 uncultured Candidatus Methylacidiphilales bacterium
GGAGCGGCCCGTCTGCGGGCCGCCTTGGCTCGCGATTGCAAAAACAAAACGTTAGCTCTGATGCGAGAACGCAGGCCGTCGCGCGTGCTCGCGCAACGGCTCTGGCGCAAGGGCCTGCGCCAGCTACCTTCTGCAGCGCGGGCTCAAGCCTGCCAATTCAGCACCACCTTCGTGCAGCGGTCGCACAATTCGGGATGCGCGGCATCGGAGCCGACGTGGTCCCAATATTTCCAGCAGCGGATGCACTTTTTCATGCCATGCTCTTCCGCGCGCGTGACGGTGATGGTTTCCTCGCCGTCGGTCGGCTTGAAGACGACCTTGGAGACGATGAAGAGTTCTTCGAGATTGAGCTTGGCACCGCTGCTAATTAAAAGTGCCGCGTGGGTTTTGATTTCGACAAGCGCCTCGAGACTCTTGCCGATTTTCTTGTCGCGACGCGCCTCCTCGATTTTCTCGTTCACGCGTGAGCGCAATTCCAGCAACCCGGAAACGAACTTCAGCGTGTTGGCTTGGTCGTCCTCAGAAAGATCAGGAGAGGATTGAGGAAAAGGGATAATTTCAATGTGAACGGACGAAGCGTTCTTGAGCTGAGACCACGCCTCCTCGGCGGTAAAGGGAGTCAGCGGTGCCAGCATTTTCAGCAGCCCGTTCAAGACGACATGCATGGCGTTTTGCGCAGCGCGGCGCGACGGGCCATCTGGCGCATCGCAGTAGAGCCGATCTTTGAGAACATCGACGTAAAGCGCCGAAAGCTCGACCGCGCAGAAACGGTTGATGGCGTGGTAAACCTGTGAGAATTCATAGGCGGAATAATGGTCGCGGACTTTGACGAGCAATTCCTGATAGCGAGCGTAGATGTAGTGATCGAGAAGCGTCCATTCACTTGGTGGAAGCCAATGTTTTTCGAGATCGAAATCCGCCAGATTCCCAAGCAAAATCCGCAGCGTATTCCGGATGCTACGATAGGTATCCGCCACCCGCGCGAGGATGTCCGTCGAGAACGGAATATCATTCTGATAATCCTGGCTGGCGACCCAGAGGCGGAGCACATCCGCGCCGTGCTCGTTGACGAGCGACATGAGGTCGACCGGCTTTTGGTAGCCTTCGTTCGATTTGGAAAGTTTCTTGCGGTCCGTATCGACGACGAAGCCGTTGGTCAGCACGTTGCGGTAGGGCGCTTGGCCCGTGGCGGCGACGCTGGTGAGGAGCGACGACTGGAACCAGCCGCGATGCTGGTCGCTGCCTTCGAGATAGAGATCGGCGGGCGTGCCGCGCAGCTCGGGACGCTTGGCCACGACGGCGGCCCAGCTCGTGCCGGAATCGATCCAGACGTCGAGCGTGTCGTTTCCCTTGCGCAGGCCGAGTGGCACGCGGACCTTCGAGCCGGATTTCTCCAGCTCGGCGGTGATTTCAGCGGCGAGTTCATCCGCCGATTTCGAGAACCAAATACCGGAGCCGCCCTTTTCCACCAGTGTGGCGAAGGCGCGGACGACTTCCGGGTTGAGCAGCGGCTGGCCGCCCTCGCCATAGAACACGGGTAGCGGAATGCCCCACGTGCGCTGGCGCGAGATGCACCAATCGGGCCGCGTTTCCACTGCGCCGCGGATGCGGTTTTTGCCGTTGGCGGGAATCCAGTTCACCTTCTCGATTTCCTCCAGCGCCTGCGCGCGGAAGGCATCGACCTTGATGAACCACTGCTTCACCGCGCGATAGACGATCGGCGTCTTGCTGCGCCAGCAGTAGGGATAATCGTGGCGATATTCCTCCTCGGCGAAGAGGAGGTTGTTCTCCTTCAGGATGCCGATGATGATCGGGTTGGCCTTGAAAACGTACTGGCCGGTGATGGCGGGAACACCCGCGGCCTCGGTGAGGCAGCCGCGATCATCGACCGGCGAAAACGCCTCGAGTCCATGCTGCATGCCGAGCTGATAATCGTCCTGCCCATGCCCCGGCGCGATGTGGACAAGGCCCGTGCCCGCGTCGGCGGTGACGAAGTCGGCGGCGAAAATTTGGCGCGTTTTTCCGTCATCCAAGAAAGGATGTTTATACGTGAGGCCGACGAGGTCGGAGCCTTTCCATGGGCCTGCGATTAACTTTGGGATGAAAGATATGTCTCCGCTTCGCCATTCGAAGATTCCAGATGAGCCAGGCAACTTTCCTGCCGTTTCAGCTATTTGAGTATTTACCAGAACTCGATGTCCGCCAGTTTCGTAGACGCCATAATCTAACTTTGGTGCTACGGCGACTGCGAGATTTGCGGGTAGCGTCCAAGGGGTTGTTGTCCAAATCAAAAGCGAGACGTCTTTCCAAGAGAAATCCTTGGGTAGTTCAAAAAAGTGTTTATCGCCGGGGCCAGTATGTTCTCCCGTCAGCGGAAACTTCACATAAATCGCCGGATCAACCTTCTCCTTATACTCAATCTCCGCCTCCGCCAGCGCGGTCTGGCAACCCGTGCTCCACAGCACCGGACGCAGGCCCTGATAAACCAGGTCCTTGCTCACCAGCGTGCCGAACACGCGGATCGTTTCCGCCTCGTAAGTGGGGTCGAGCGTCAGATACGGATTCGCCCAATCGCCGAACACGCCGAGGCGCTGGAATTGCTCGCTCTGCACGCCGACGAAATGGCGCGCGGTCGCTTCGCACTTTTCGCGGATCTTGATCGGGTCGGTCTCGTTCGCGCCGAGCTCCTTCATCACCTTGTGCTCAATGGGCAGGCCGTGGCAATCCCAGCCCGGGACGAACGGCGCGTAGTGGCCGCTCATGTTGTGATATTTGAGCACGATGTCCTTCAGCACCATGTTCAGCGCGTGGCCCATGTGGGCGTCGCCGTTGGCGAAGGGCGGGCCGTCGTGCAGCACGAATTTCTCGCCGCCGGCGCGCGCGGCCATGATCTGGTCGTAGACTTTTTCCTCGCGCCACTTGGCGAGAAAGGCCGGCTCGCGCTTCGGCAACTCGGCGCGCATCGGGAAATCGGTCTTGGGCAGGAGGAGGGTGTTCTTGTAGTCCATCGGGGAGGGATGAGGTTAGGTCATTGAGGCGGGTGGGGCAAGGGTGGGATGTGGGTTTGGGGTCGATCCTTTGAAGATCGAGCCATCGAATCGGAAACAGAATTTCGAATCGAACTGGTTGGTTCGTTCGGGCGGAGGACGGGCCGTGCGCGTTCTGAAAAGAACGCGGGCCCAAGACTCACGCCGGTCGTATCGCAGGAGCGACCTTCACGTATTATACGCATGAATTAATTCGGTGCAAATGTTTTTTTGCGAAAAGTGGGCTGGCGGTGAGACCACGGCCGAACGACGGAGGCTACGACCGGTGCCGGAACTCGCGCGTGCTTTGGCCGGTGACTTGGCGGAAGCGGCGGGAAAAGTGGAACTCGTCATAGAAGCCGAGCGTTTCGGCCAGTTGCTTGTTGCTCAGGTTCCGCTCGGTTATCAGCACGCGGGCCTGCTCGATCAGGCGGTGCAGCCGGTAGCGCGCGGGTGGCTGGCCGGTGCGGCGCGTGAATTCCTTGCGGAACGTCTCGTAGGAAACACCGAGACCCCGCGCAAGGGCAGCAGGCGTGATGTCGGGCGTATCGCTCAACTGGCGCATGGCCGATTCCAGCCAGGGCACGGGGTGTGGCGCCGGCTCGGTTTCCTGCCCAATGTCGCCCAGGAATTTTTGCAGGCGGCAGACCCGTTGCAGCATGCCCTTGGGCGTGTCGGGCAGGCTGGATTCAACCACGGCTTCGAGTTGGGGCAGCCAACGGCGGATATCCGGAAGCCGTTGAATCGGACGCTGCGGTTGCAGCAGACCAGCACGCCGCCACAGGTCGAAAACAGGCCCATTGAATGTGACGTAGAACTCGCTCCACACTTCGCGCGGGCCCGGGCCGTAGGCGTGCGGGATCTCGGGATAAAGGAATAGGAGATCGCCCGCCCGGCATTTCACTAGCGGCAGGTTGCCCGCTTTCATCCGGCCGCTGCCATCGAGGAGATAGACCATGGCGTACATGCCATAAACCCGCGGCGAATGGAGAGGGAGACCGCGGCCATGGAAAATGTAACCGGAAAGCGCAACGCGTCCCAGCTTGCTGGAGGTGGAAGTTTGCAGGAACAGGCGGGAGCGCCGCCGGGAGAAAGCCATTACCAAAATCTACATGTTTTTTACCAACCCGTCCATTCGGTTTCAGCGGCGCTGGTGCTACAAAGAAGACCATGAATGCCACACAAGATTTGGTCCTCACCTCAGTCGGTCATCGCCTCGATCCATCGCCAGAGGCGTTCGGCGAGTTGCGCGACAGCGGCTACCTGGCCGGAGATGCGGAAGCCCTGCGCGCGCGGATGGGGGAGGATGGATATCTCTTCCTGCGCGGCTTTTTCCGGCGGGACGAGGTGCTGGCCGCGCGTGCCGTGATGGTGGAGCGCCTGGCCGCGGAGGGAGTTTTACAGCCGGGGACCGATCCGATGGAGGCTATCATCCAGCCGGGCGGCGCGAGTTATTTTCGGCCCGATTTGACGAAAAATAACGAGCCGCTGCACCGGTTGCTCTATGGCGGGCAGATGATGGGCTTTTATGGTGACTACTTTGGCGAGGCGGCGCGGCATTACGATTACACCTGGCTGCGCGCGGTCGGGCCGGGCGGGGGGTCGCGCCCCCACTGCGACGTGGTTTACATGGGCCGCGGCACGCGCGATCGCTTGCTGACGGCTTGGGTGCCGCTCGGCGATGCGTCGCAGCGGCTGGGCGGGTTGATGGTGCTGGAAGGCTCGCACTTGAAGCACGATCGGCTGCGGAATTACCTGGAACGCGACGTGGATACCTACTGCACCAACGGCCGGCACGCGGCGGAAATCGAGGCGGGCGCGAAGCCGTGGGAGTGGGATGGCAGTTTGTCGAAGGACCCGGCGTCGCTGCGCCAGAAGCTGGGCGGGCGGTGGCTCACGACCGATTTCGAGGCGGGCGATTTGCTCACCTTCACTGTGCACACGGTGCATGCGAGCCTGGATAATCAATCCGGCGATCGCATCCGGTTTTCGTCCGATTCGCGTTATCAGCCGGCGTCATTGCCGGTGGATGAGCGGTGGGTCGGGGAGCACCCGATCGGCCACGGGCCCGCGGGCAAGCGCGGGCGGATTTGTTGATGCTCTGGCGTTGCCCGGCTGCTCACCCGCGCGGACAAGAACGTTACCACGTACAACCTGGGACCAAGGAAAGTCCTTTCGCGCGATTTGCTCAATGAGCTAATTTCGCTCCATTCGCTAAAAATGGTGTCTATTAGCACATCCAGCGCATGGGCGTGACAGGAGTCCGACCCTCCAGTTAGAGGGCCGCGAGGAGCTTGCGCAGGTCCTCCGGCATGGTGACCGGCAACTGGCAGGCGAAGTTCTCGCAGAGGTAGGCGGTGGGCGTGCCGGCCTCGGCGGGGAGGTTCTCGATCACGCTATGGCGGGAGGCAAAGTAGTCGCGGGTGGGCTGGTCGGCGATGAGGAGGACGATCATCTGCGGCAGGTGACGCCGGCGCGCCTCGGCGAGCATCGGCGCGAGGCCAGGGTGATCGCGGCTGGGGCTGTGGATGATGAGGTGGATCGGTGGCGTCTCCAGCAGCGACGCGCCGACCAGCAGCAGCGGCATCGCGAACGGCTGCGCTTCCAGCCGCGAGGAAAGCGCGCGCACGGCGTGGCGGGCATGGTCGATCAACACGTCGTTGTGATAGATATGGCCGAAGCGCCAGAGGTTCAGTACCGCGACGGAATTGGGCGTCGGCTCCGCGCCGTCGTAGTCCTCCTTCAGGCGCAGCAGAATGGCGGGATCGCGGTCCGAAGTGGAGAAGTAGCCGCTGCGGCCCTGGTCCCAGAAATGGAGGTCGAGCGTGTCCTGCAAGCGGCGCGCCCAGCGGAGCCAGTCGAGATCGAAATCGGTCTCGTAGAGATCAAGCAGGCCGCTGATCAGGAAGGCGTAGTCGGAGGCGAAACCGTGAATGGCCGAGGGGCCTTCGCGATAACTGCGCAGCAACTCGTTCTTCTCGTCGTCGTAGAGGTGCTGGCGAATGAACGAGGCGGCGCGCTGGGCGGCGAGGAGGTAGGCGTCATCGCCCAGCACCTGCGCAGCGCGGGCGTAGGCGCCGATCATCAGGCCGTTCCACGCGGTCAGGATTTTGTCATCGAGGTGCGGCTTGGGACGCAGCGCGCGACGGGCCAGAAGAGCGGTGCGGTCCTCGTCCAGCCGCTGCTCCATTTCCGAGATGGGGCGCTGAAAGCGGGCCGCGGACTCGGTCAAAGTCAGGCGCTGGATCAGCACGTTCTGGCCGACCAGTTCGTCGTGCGGATCGGAATCGGGCGAGACGTTGCCCTTGGCATCGACCCCGTAGGTGCCACAAAACTCATCGACGCGATCGGGCTTCAGCACGCTCACGATTTCGTCGTAACGCCAGATATAGTAGGCGCCCTCGGTCTTTTTCATCGAGGCGCTCGTGGCCAGGCTGTCGGCGTCCTCGGCCGAGAAGAAGCCGCCGTCCGGGCTGGTCAGGTCATGGCCGACATAGCGCAGGATGTCGCGCGCCACGTCCGCGAAGGCAGTGTCGCCTTGGGTCAACTGATGCGCGGCCAGGTAGGACTGCACGAGTTGGGCCTGATCGTAGAGCATCTTCTCGAAGTGGGGCACGTGCCACTCGCCATCGACGGAGTAGCGATGGAAACCGCCGCCGAGGTGATCATGCATGCCGCCGGCCGCCATCTTGCGCAGCGTGACCAGCGCCATGCTGCGCGCGGCGTCGGCGTCCTTGGCGTCGAGCCCCTTCTTGGCGGCCAGATAGAGCAGGAACTGGAGATTGACCGGGCGCGGAAATTTGGGCGCGCCGCCGAAGCCACCCTCGCGCGAGTCGAACATGCGCGTGTATTGCGAGAGGCCATGCTGGATCGTCTTGGGCAAGTCAAACGCGTCGGCGTGGGGCAGGATGACTTCGGTCTCCGCCTCCTTCAGCGCGGTGAGGAGCGAGTGGGCCTTGTCTTCAATCTGCTTGCGGTCCGTTTTCCAAATCTCGGCAATGCGGCGCAGCACGGTGATGAAGCCGGGGCGGCCGGGCACATCCGTGGGCGGGAAGTAGGTGCCGCCGGTGAAGGGGCGCAGTTCGGGCGTGAGCCAGACGCTCATGGGCCAGCCGCCGTGGCCCGTCGTGGCCTGGATGAAGGTCATGTAGACTTGGTCGACATCGGGGCGCTCCTCGCGGTCGACCTTGATGCTGACGAAGTGGTCGTTGAGGAACGCGGCAATGGCGGCGGACTCAAACGATTCGTGCTCCATGACATGGCACCAATGGCAGGTGGAGTAGCCGACGGAGAGGAAGATGGGCTTGTCTTCCGTGCGCGCCTTGGCGAAGGCTTCCTCGCCCCACGGGAACCAATCGACGGGATTAAGGGCGTGCTGCAGAAGGTACGGGGACTTCTCACGGGAGAGCCGGTTCGGCGTCGACTCAGACAACATAGTAGTTACAGGGTAGGCGAGCTTTGTGACTGCGCCAGTGGAACTAATCGCTTTAACGACTTTTTTTGGCGACTGAGCGCTTGCGCCCGGGCCGTTGGGCGCTTAAAACAAGGTCGATGTCTGCTCCCGCCGCCCCTTTCGACGCGAAACAGGAAAAGCCTTTTGCCCTCAAGGCGAAGGAATTCGTGACGCCGTTCTTGGCGCCCTATTACCTGACGATCTTCGCCGTGCTGGGCGGCCTGACGACCGCCTTCGTGGTGGTGATTGTGCTGCTGATGGTCTGCGCGGCAAATGTGAATTTTCTGGGTTGGGTGGAGTAGGTTTTCGCGCCGGCTACCCTCTGAGACGCGCTATTCTTTCAGCTTTTCTCAACTTGTGGTAAGGTGAAGCCCATGCACGGGGCCACTCCTCCTTCCATCGTCGCGGAGGCGTTGTTGATCATGGCATGGAAAGCCGTTGTGTGCCTCGCACCGGTGCTGGCGGTGATCCTCGTCTTTTTGTTCGCGTACCGGATTGACCGGATCATCCACCGGCTTTTCCCGGACCTCGAATGGGAGAAGAGCCTCGGCTGGCTGAACATTCGCGCGGAGCGGCGCGCCAATACGGCGCTACGCTGGCTTGGGTACGCGGTTTATATCGTGCTGGGCGGAGCGTTGTACGGAATCGCGTGGGCCGCCGTGGGCCTGCAGGGGCTGGCCGACGTGACCGATCCGCTGGCCGCGACCGACCTGGCGCTGCGCTTGCCGGTGCTTTTGATCGGCTTGGGCGCGTGGGTGCTTTATCTCGGAAGCTGGCTGATCCCGAAGATCCGCGCCGAGCGCGAGGAGGCAGAGTTGAAGCGGTTCCGCGAGCAGATGGCAGAGATGGAACGCGAACGCGAGCGCAACCCGCCATCGCGCGTCAAGGCACCGCTGGCCAAGCCGCGCGCGAATGGCCCGATGGAATTGCCGAAGGCCCTAGGTGCCCCGCGCGGACGGAATTGGCGCCAGCCAGGTGGGTGAAATCTGACTCGGGTAGCCCGGACAACTCGTTGTCCGGGTGCCGAGATCGAAACTTCGATCGAGGCACGAAAGGCAGCCGGTGACGCGGTAAGCACGGGCGGCCTCTTGTCTTGTCGAAGAATCAGTTCTGCCTGGCTATAAGCGAAGGGCAGACCGAACTGATCCTTCGGGTTGGCTTAGGATACAAGGCGCGAGGTTTCTCTTTCGCGAAGTTCTCGAATCAAACTCCCGCTCATTCTTTCCGCCGCAAATGCCGCAGGGCGACGATGGACGTTGTCAGGTGCGTCCGCTGCACGCCCTCGCGCACATGGGTGAATTCCAGGTTGCCGCCGACGAAGAGTTGGTCCGGCTTGATCGAGGTCGAGGCGCCGAAGGTGCAGCCCATCAGTTGCACGCGGCCCGAGGGGCGATCAGCGCGCACCGTTTCCAGGTCGGCGATGCGATCGGTGATCATGGTGAACTTGTAGTGGGTCTTGCGGCTCGAGACGATGAGCTGGTCGCCGGGCTGAAGTTGGGTGATGTCGATCGCCGGGGCATTCGCGTCGGTCGCCTCGGTGATGACCTTCAGCCAATCCGGATCGGGCTGGGAATTACGGTGCAGCCGTTCCATTGCCCTTGATGAAGTCGGTGAGGACATCGATGCGTTGCGCGAAGTTGATCATCACGCCCGAGGGAGCGCGCGTGGGCTGGCCGGTGGCGACATCGATCTGCCCGATGATGTTGCCCGCGGAAAGAATGCCGATGACGCGCCCGTGCGTATCGAAGATCGGGCTGCCGCTGGCGCCACCCGCCGCGCCAAGATTATGCTGGATAAGCAGCCGCTGGGCGGGATCGCTCTTGCCCAGCCAGTAATCCGTCACTGAGGTGATGATGCCCGATTGCATCGTTGCCACCGGGTTGCGGAAATCGACGCCGCCGCCCGCGAGGCCCTCCATCGGGAAGCCGAGGTAGGCGATGCGCGCGCCGGAATCGAGGCCGGCCAGTTCATCCGGCGTGGCCAGCGCGGCGTGCGCGGGTAGCGTCTCCGCCACGGTGAGCGTGCCGACATCATACGCGGGCACGGCGGGCTCCTTGCCCTCGACGTTGAGGAGGGGCTGACCGTACTTGGGATTCGGCTCGGCGGCGGTGATGCGGTACTGCTTGTCTGGCGCCTTGTCCATGATGATGAAGGCGGTGCCGCCCTTCGCGAGCAGTTCCTTCACCGGCGTGGCGACATGGCCATTCGTGGCGAAGGTGTGCTCGCCCAAGGCCCACGCGGTCGCGATCGGCTGAGTGCGGTCCCCCTGCGGAGTGGGCACGACGATGACGACGAGGCCGACGCACTTTTCCATTTCCCGCGCGGCGGCGATGAGTTGCGCGTCTTCCGTGCCGCGCGAATTCGCAAAGAAGAAATAACCGGCCACGGCGATGACCACGATGGCGACGAGCGCGAGCGCGGCCCAGGTCCGCGCCATGTCTGGCGACTTGCCGGCGGGCGGAAGTGGCGCAGTTGCAGTGGCGGGCCGGCCGGCGCTGGGGACGGGCGGTAGAGGATCGGCCGCGGCGTACTCGATCTTGATTTTCGGTCCGCCCTTGCCGAGCTCAATCACATCGCCGAACTCCAGCTTCTGCCGCGCGATTTTCTTGCCTGAAACCCACGTGCCGTCCTTGCTGCCTTGGTCGATGACGGACCAGACATTATCGCGAAATTCCACGGTCGCATGGCGTGCCGCGACGGTCTTGTCCCACGTCGCATCGAAAGCGAAATCGCACGCCGGGTCGGTGCCGAACGTGATGGGGCCCTGCTCAAATTCCAGCGCTTTGCCGCGTTGGAATCCGGAAGTTCTCGTGATGATGATCCTTTGACCCATAGTCGTCATTCAGCCAAACTAATGACCTGACTCCAAGCTCCAAGTGGCAAATTGTATGCCACCAAGGTGAAAGCCGTTTTCCTGATCCAAACCTCACGGCTAAATATATTCACGCCTGATGGCGATTCGTAAGATTGCTATTTTTAGGTACTTATCGAAGTCTGGCATCAGCCTGCGGATTTTGGTATAAGAGCTGCCCAAGTTAAACCCTATGACCGACCCTGGCCTCCTTCCTGTTCCGGATGATCTCAACATGGGCGCGACGATTCGCGGCTACGTCGCGGGGCAGCGTCTTTTCGACCGCTACGCGTTACAACAAGTGCTGGGTCGGGGCGGCATGGGCATCGTTTGGCTAGCCAAGGACGAGAAGCTGGACCAGCAGGTCGCGCTCAAGTTCCTGCCGGAGACGTTGCGGCTCGACGGCGCATCGCTGGACGAACTGAAGCGCGAGACGCGGCGCGGACTTTCCCTGGCGCATCCGCACATCGTCCGTATTTACGACTTCGTGGACGACGCAACCGCTGCGGCGATCTCGATGGAGTATGTCGATGGCCGTACGCTTTCCACCCTGCGCATCGAGCAGCCGCACCGCGTGTTCGAGACCGCGCAGCTCACCGATTGGATGACGCAGCTCGTCGAGGCGCTGGACTACGCGCACCGCAAGGCGAAGATCGTCCATCGCGACTTGAAGCCGGCCAATTTGATGACGACATCCGGCGGCGAGTTGAAGATCGCCGACTTCGGCATCGCGCGCAGCATCAGCGATTCGGTCAGCCGCGTGAGCGTGAAGAGCATGTCGAGCGGCACGCTGGTCTACATGAGCCCGCAACAGGCGCAGGGGCAATCGCCCAAGGCGTCGGACGATATCTACGCGCTGGGCGCGACGATCTACGAATTGCTGACGAGCAAGCCGCCGTTCCACAGCGGCAACATCCAGCATCAGCTCGATACCATCACACCGCCGAGCATGGCGGAGCGCCGCGCGGACATGGAAATCCAGGGCGCGCCGATTCCGCCCGAATGGGAAAAGACGATCGCGAAGTGCCTGGCCAAGGACCCGAAAGATCGCCCGGAGAGCATCGCGGAAGTGGGCCATATGCTGGGCCTCCATTTTACGGCGACGCACGTGACGTCCGCACCGGGCACGACCAACAAACCGCCGGCCGTCCCGGCCAAGCCGAAAGTGCCGATGAAGTTGCCGAGCACGAAGGTGCTGGCGAGTGTGGGCGCGGCGATCGTCGCCGTGCTGATGATTTCGGGCGGGGCTTATTGGTATGTGAATGTCCACGAGCCGGCCGTGAAAGCGGAGCAGGCTCTTCTGGCGCAAAAGCAACTGGAAGGCGCCGTGATCGCCGCCGCGCTGGAGCAGGAAAAGGCAGACGAGCTGGCCGAGTCGATCAAGGAAGCGAAGAGCAATGCGGAAAAGGCCGCGCTGG
>CAZZWT010000075.1:0-11590 GCA_964657775.1 uncultured Candidatus Methylacidiphilales bacterium
CGTCGCCGGAAAAGCCGCCAAAGTGGTCCGATAAGATTTCGCGCTCGGGCTATTTCTTCGGTGCGTTGTTACTGCACTTGATCGTGCTTTTCATGCTGGCCACCTGGATCATTTTTCCGGCGATCCTTCCGCCCACGGAGGATTTCTCCAAGACTTACGTGCCGGCCTCCGCGCCGCCGCCGCCGCCCCCACCCCCCACGGAAACGGTGCAAGTGCCGACCCACTCGGTGCCCAATCCCACAACGACGATTACCGCACCGACAGCCACGCCCACCTTCAACGTGCCGCTGCCCGATCTTTCACCCGCTTCCACGCCCACCGCCGTCACGCAGAACATGACGCAGCCGGTTGTGTCGAAGACGAATAACATCTCCGAGGCGCGCCTCAGCAAGATCATGCAAACCGAGGCGGCCTGGGGCCGGGGCAAACAGGACATCCTCGAGTCGAACAGCGACCCCAAGAACATCACGGCCAAATTTCCCGTCTACCTCGCCTCCTACGCCAATGGAGATTGGGCTTGCAATAACGTCATTACGGATGGGCAAATCACCGCCGGCAGCCTGCCTGACCTCGTCAACAAGATGAACGAGTGGAGCCACGGGCACATCACGGGCACGGTCGTCCCAACACCGCTCAATATCGGCGGGCCCGACCTCCTCGACAAGAAGCCGCCGTTTATTTTCTTCACCGGCCACAAGGACTTTATCCTGACTGATCAGGAAATCCAGAACCTGCGCGACTACCTGCAGATCGGCGGCGCCATCTGGGGTGACAACACGCTGGCCGGCCGCGGCTCGCGCTTCGACGTTGCGTTTCGCCGCGAGATGAAGCGGGTGGTGCCCGATCTGGATAAGAACTTCGAGCCGATTGACCCGGCCGACAAGGAAATCGGCCAGAAGATTTTTTCGCATGCCTGGTTCAACATGCCGGACGTGCCGAAAGGCATGAATTATTACGCCGAGCCGATCGAGCACCTCGACATCGATGGCCGCCTGGCGATCCTCTACACGCCGAACGATTACAGCGATCTCTTCTTCATGCACATCCTGCCCGGCGACCAGCAAGCCTCGGGCTACGAGCCTGATCTCAAGACACACGATATGCTCTTCACCTCACCGACCTTCGGTTATAACCGCCAGATCTTCTTCCGCAATTTCGAGCTGCCGAGTTGTCTGCTCGCGCAACAGTTCGGCATGAATATCATTGGTTACATGCTGGTGCGGTTCGATAAGGATCTCCTCCTTACGCCTTAAATTCTCCGGCGGGCGGCCTCGATCATGAAGAAGCCGGTGAAGAATCTTGTTCCTCCCGCTGCGCACTATGCGTTCGACGCGCATCACCGCGTCTTTTTCGGCTGCGTGCTGGCCGCGGTCACGCTCATTGTCATGCATGGGCGCTATTCCCTGCCGGCCCAACTCGTCGTCACGTGGGACGTCTTTTCCCTCACGCTCGTCGTGCTCGCGTGGTTCGTGATTTCCACCAAGGACCCCTACGAGGCGCGGCGCAATGCGCGCTTGCAGGATTCCAGCGCCACGTTTCTCTTCACCCTGATCGTCACCGCCGCCACCGCGAGCCTGCTGGCGGTCGGCCTCCTGCTCGGCTCCGCCAAGGGCCTTGCACCCGCGCAACTGGCGGTGCACGTTGCGCTGTCCGTCACCGCGGTCGTGTTCTCGTGGACGCTGGTGCACACGATCTTTGCGCTCCGTTACGCCCACCTTTATTTTTGGGAGGCGCGCGATGTCGAGCGCCACAAAATCACCGGCGGCCTCGAATTCCCCGGCGTCGACAAATGCGGACCCGATTACATGGACTTCGCCTACTTCTCCTTCGTCATCGGCATGACCTGCCAGGTCTCCGATGTGCAAATCACGTCCTCCAAGATGCGACGCCTCGCGCTCATCCACGGCGTGATCTCCTTCGCCTTCAACACCGCGATCCTCGCGATGTTCGTGAACATCATCGCCGGGCTGGTTTAATTATTCGGAGGGTCGGCCTCCGGCCCAACCCTGATTTACACCAACAAAACCCGCTTATAAATGTCCCGCATCGGCAGCGGCAGCCCGTTATAAAACGGCCCGAACTCGCCATACGTGTGCGACACCTCATCAAAGCGCATCTCATACACGATCGCCTTGATGTCATACGGATTGTGGGCAAAGAGCGTTACGCCCCACTCCCAGTCGTCAAGGCCGGTCGAGCCGGTCACGAGTTGGCGCACCCGCCCCGCGTAGGTGCGGCCCACGCGCATGTGACCGCCCATCAACTCGCGCCGGCGGGCGTGCTCCAGTGCGTACCAGTTTTGGCCGGGGTCGCGCCGCTTGCTCATCGGGTAGAAACAAAAATATTCCCAGGCCGGCAAGACCGGGTAGAGCCGGTCGTGAGTGTAGTGCTGGATGCGCTCGCGGAAGGTGATCAGCTTCGCCTCCGATTCCGCGCTGCCGCGCGCGATGCCCTCGTTCTTCTCCAGCTCCAGCGCATAGTCCTCGTCCTTCTGCGTGTACTCCGATTTTTCCGTCATCGAGAGGTAGGCGTATTCCTTCACCAACACGTCGGGCCCAAGTGAGGCGGTGAGCTTTTTTTCCAGCGCATTCAGTGCGTGCAAATTGGGCGATAGAACCATAAACCCGAGGTCGGCCCGCGTGAACATGGCGCAGGTGATGATCTGCGTCTCCGGTTCCTGCCGCGCGGCGGAGATGAGCGCCTCCTGGTAGTCGAGTGCGTGCATCTGTTCTGCGGGCGACATCGCGCGCCACGCGCCCAGGTCGACCCGGTAAAAAAGGTGAAGCACCGCCAGTCCTTCCTGGGGGCGAAGCGGCGCGGCGGGGTTGGCAACGGAGGCGTCTTCAGTAGTCACGGCTTAGACTATAGAGCAAATTTCGTCCGGTTAAACATGGGAATTATGAGGAGGAATCCCAAAACAGAATCTGGCGCGTTTGACGGAATTACGGAATTTTCGGAATTAACAGAATGAGGAGGCAGGGACCAGTTTGATAATAACGATAATGATTAAGAGGATGGATGGAAGGCGGGAGCAATGTTCCCTGATCCTTTGAATCCTCAGCGTCATTATCAAAGATTTCCCCATTCCGTTAATTCCGTCATTCTCTTTGTTTTCTCTGCGCTCTTTGTGGCTAAACTTGTGCATGACCGCACTTGAGGAAATCATCCGCGCTGAAATCCGTGCCGGCGGGCCGATGCGGTTCGACCGTTTCATGGAGGTCGCGCTCTACCATCCCGGCCTCGGTTATTATGCGAAGGTGGGCGGCGTCTCGCCCATCGGGCGCAGCGGCGATTTCTATACCAGCGTCAGCGCGGGGCCGCTTTTTGGCCGCTTGCTCGCGCGGCAATTCTGGCAGATGTGGCGCGGACTGGGGCGGCCCGAACATTTCTGGATCATGGAGCAGGGCGCGCACGACGGGCAACTTGCCGTCGATATCCTGGAGTGGTGCCGCGAAGAAACGCCCGGCTTCTTCAATGCCATCCGCTACGCCATCGTGCAATCGACCGGCGCGCTGAGCATGCACCAAAAATGCGCACCTGCGCCCGAGCTCGTTTCGCACATCACCTGGTTCGAGACGCTGGCCGATCTGGCCTTGGAAAAACCGATCGGCGTTTTCATTTCCAACGAATTGGTCGATGCGTTTCCCGTCCGCTCGATCACCTATCGCAACGGCCAGTGGCTCGAGCAGCACGTCGCGATCGAGGACGAAGCGCTGCGTTGGGTCGACCGGCCGATCGAGGATATCGCGCTGGCCGAGGCGATCGCGTCGCTGTCGTTGCCGGAGGTGGAGGGCTACACCACGGAGATCAACCTGCGCGCGCGGAGCTGGATGGCGGACGTCGGCCACGCCCTCGCGCGCGGTTACGTGGTGACGATCGATTACGGCTACCCCGCGCCGCTCTACTACGCGCCGCATCGCACGGGCGGAACGTTGACCGCGTATGTGAAGCACCACGCGGTGGACGACGTGCTGGCCGAGCCGGGCAGGCGCGACATCACCGCGCATATCGATTTCACCGCGCTGTCGCAGGCCGGAGAAAAAGCCGGCTTGGAAACCGTCGGGTTCCTCGACCAACAACACTTCTTAATGGGCATCGCCCACGACGAACTGAGCGGGGCGGACAGCCCTCTCTCCGGCATCCAACAAAACCTGCGCGCGTGGAATACGCTGACTCATCCGGAGCATCTCGGCGCCAATTTCTTTGCGCTCGTCCAGGCAAAAGACGCCTCGTGGCAACTGGACTGTCTTCGCTTCGCGCGACCGGGCGGGCTCCATTAGAATCCTATGAGTTCTCGCTTACCTGTTACCGTCATCGGCGGATTTCTCGGTGCGGGCAAGACGTCGCTGCTGCATCATCTTATCACCGAGCACCAGGGCGGCCACCTTGCGGTGTTGGTGGAAAATCCCGGCCCGCTCAACCTCGATGCCAAGGCGATCCGCGGCCTCTGTGGCGCGATGCGGCGCGAGCATGATGCCGTCTTCGAGATCCCCGATGGCGATGCCGCCGCGCAAATCACCGCCATCGCGAATTGCCTGCGCGATCTGGCCAACGCCGGTGGCCACGAGCGCGTGCTGATCGAGCTCGCCGGCACATCCGGCCCGGCGTGGCTCGTGCCGGAGTTCCTCGAAGGCGGCGTTTTCGCCGAGTGGGCGGAACTGGGCCAGGTCATCTGCGTCGTGGGCGCGCTGGAGCAATGGCGCACGATGCAAGGGCCTACTTCCCTGCGGCCCATGCTGCAATTCTTCAACGAGCAGGCGGCCGGGGCGTCGCTGGTCGTACTCAACAAATGCGACTTGCTCGACGAGCGCCAGGTTGCCGAGTGCGCGAAGGAATTGCGCCGCGTCATCCCCGGCGCGCGGATTATCGAAACGGCCTACGGAGAGATGCCGCCGGAAATTCTGCTGGCACCCGCGGCCCCGGGGGAAATCTCCGCCGCGCTCGAGCGCCGCCGCCACATGCCTCAAGGCGATCTCGGCTCCGTCTCGTGCGCGCTCTATCGCGTGCACCGGCCCTTCCATCCCCAGAGGTTCTGGGATTGGTTTAACGAGAACCACACCGGCCTGCTGCGGGTGAAGGGTCTCATCTGGCTCGCGACGCGCAACCTCCTCGTCGGCGGCGTCTCGCGCACCCTCTGGCAAAACGCATGCGGTGTGGCCGGCATCTGGTGGGCTGCGTTGCCGCGCGAGGAGTGGCCGGAAGATGCCGCCTCGCTCGCGCGCATGCAGGAGACGTGGCGCGAGCCCTACGGCGATCGACGGCAGGAACTGGTGCTCATCGGCGATGCGGTTTTTCTCGCCGGGCCCGCGCGCCGACAGCTGGATGCCTGTTTGCTCACGGATGAGGAATTCCAGCTGCCTGTCGGAGAGTGGGCGACCTTCGCGGATCCGTTTCCCGAATGGGATCTCGAGGAGGGGTAGGATTTCTTTTGGGCAAAGCCGATAGCGTTTAAAAGTCATACCAGAGCCGATTTGCTGTGAAGGCCCGGAGGGCCAAAAGAAATGAGCCGGTGGCGCCAACCACCGGTAACGGGCCAACAGGTGCAGCCCGTCCCGGAGGGCCGGAGGAAGGATTTCACCTCTTGAGTTCTCGCCGTTCTATCGGCCCTCTGGGCCTCAGTTCGCGACTACGCTAATTTTGAATACGGTATAGCTAGGCCTTAGCTTTCAACTCCGCCACGGGCGGCAGCGCTTTCAGCTCGATCTGTTCCACCTTGCGGTTCAGCATCGCGAGCTTTGAGTGCGGTACGGTGATCGTTCCGAGAGAGGCGCTGCGGATGACCGTGAACGTGTCGGTCTCGGTCAATACTTCGCCCAGGATGCGGTCGCCATCCTTCAGGATCGCCTCGACCACGCGCGTGCTGCGCGCCGCGCGCGGGACGGTGAGCATGCCCAGGCTCGCGTGCTTCACGTAAAGCGTGTCGGCCGTCTCGGCCAGGATGTCGCCCACGATGCGGTCGCCGTTGACGAGGATGATTTCCACCAGGCGCTTCGCGATGTTCGCGCGCGGAATGGTAACCACCCCCAGCGTGCCATGCTCGATGTAGATTGCGTCGGGCGACTCGGAAATAACGATGCCGGACACTCGTTCGCCATTGGCGAGGTGGAATTCGCGCTTCTCGGGCGGGGCGGGGGACGTGCGGAGCGCCGCGGCGGATGCGGGCGGAATCTGAACGGGCTCGACCGGGATCGCCTGGGCCGGTTTTATTTCTTCGACCGTGATCTCGGGCTTGTGGGCCTCGGGGTCGAGCTTCGGCTCAGGCGGAGTGCTTGGCGCGGGTTGGTGGGCCTCGGGGTCCACTCGCGGGGCATCATCGGTATGCAGCAGCGGCTCGATCGGCTTCGCTTCGGAGACGGGCGCAATCGGTGCCGCGGGAGGGACAACGATCGTCGGCTCCTGATGTCCCGGCGGAACAAAATCGAACGCCTGGTCGAGCGCGGGCAATTCCGTATTGCTCATGCCGATGATGCCGGCGGGCGCGACATCCACCGCCTGCGATCGGTCCACGGGCTTCGCCGTTTCCGGCGTAAGGATGAAAGGTTCGTGATCGACCGGCGCAAAAGGCGGAGGCGTCGCGGGCTGGCTGTCGGTGACCATCTCCTCCGGCACGGGCACGGCCTTAGGCAAGGCCTGGGTGGCGCGCGCGGTCATCGCCGCCACGGGGAAGGCGGGCGGCACGACCGTCGGCGCGGGTTCCATCGCTGCGCTCGGCGCGGGGCGCAAAATTTGCGTGTCCTCCCGCTTCGGGGGTAGGACGATCCGCGCCACATCGGCCATACGCGCCTTCCGGCGGAAGATTGAGCCGATCGTCGCAGCCGGCACCGCTGCCGGCGGCAGGATCTTGGTCGCACCGTCGTGAACCGATGGAGCCGGAGCCGTTTCGACCGGCGTCGATTTCAGGATAAAGGGCGATTCCGAATCCTCGGGCGGCGGGACGGGCGACGCTTCCGCGGAGGGCGGCAGCGGAACCGGCGCGGGCGTCGGCACCACCTTCGGGACGGGGATCGAGGCCGCTGGCTTGGCCGGGCTCGGCTCGATCTTGCGCGAATGGGTGAAAGGCACCGTCACGGCGGGACGGAAGGCTGGCGTCGGTACCGGCGCCAGGTGCGCGGCCGGTGGAATCGCCCCCACAGGCGCGGGTCGAATCGGCTTTATCTTGGTTGGCGTGGGAATCGCCTTCGCCGGCTGCGGCGGTTCCAGGGGGCCCGTTTCCGGAACGGAAGCCGACAGCGGCGCGAGGATCCGCACGTTGCCCGTCTGGCGCAGTGTCTGCACCGGGTCGGCCTCGGCCATCAACTGCTCGATATTCTTCATCGGTTCCGGCGGCTTCGGAGGCGTCATGGCACGGGGCGGCTGAATTTGAGGAATGCTCGCGCTGGCCTGCACGGTACGGCCGGTCGGCGGGCGCAACACCACGCCATGCTGGGCGGGAATGGTCCGCGTCGCCGTCACTTCCGCTTTCGGTTCAGCCTTGACGGGCCCCGGCACGGGGATCGGCGCGGCTACCGGCGTTGGCACCGCGACAGGAGCCGCAGGAGGCGTCACATTCGGCCCGGTAACGGTGGCCGTGGCGGGAACCGGCTTGATCGTCGGCGGTTGAGGCGGCTCTGTTGCGGTAGCCTTGGAGGCTTCCGGTGCGGGTACAGCCTGGGGCGCTTTAGGTTTCTTCGACTTCCAAAAAAGGTCAGGCCAAGGCATGGATGTTAAAACGTGCGCTCAAATTTCAGGGGCGATTGGAGGAATTTGGGCAAGGTGCGCGAACTTCTCGCCCCTGATGCCATCATGGCAAGCCAACTTATCGCGAATGGCAGGTGAAAACAAGACAGGCTTTTGCCTCGATTGCGCTCATGCTTCGGCCGTGCGCGCGGGTGGCCTGGGAGGGCGGGCCGTCTTTTTCCGTGGCATCAAACGTGCTTTTCTCGTTGCTACCGTTGTCTCTTCACTTTTTTTTACCGTCACTCGATTGCCACCATGCCTTCTTCGGGAACTTTTGCCTCTTCGAATCTCAACGAAATTCTGCGAGTCATCGTCAATGCGAAACAGACTGGCTATTTAAAGGTTAAGGAGATTCAGGAGGAAGGCTGCCTCGCGGTCGAGAATGGCATCCTGCTCAGCGCACGGTCCGGTTCGCGCACCGGACTGCCGGCGCTTTTTCAGTTCGTGGCGTGGCGCGCCGCGCAATACGAATTTGTGGAACGCGCTTTGCCCGCTGATGTTCCTCGTGACCTGGCGGTGTATGACCCGGAGGTCTTGATCACCGGCGTCGCCTTCAAGGTCGATGAACTGGCCCTGTTGCACGAGGCGCTGCCGTCGCTCGATGCGGTTCTCTATTATCTCGGCGGTGAGGGGCTCGCGTCGGTCGAAACGACGTCGGCCGATCTCGGCCTGCTCGCGCTGGCCGATGGCCGCCGCACCGTGCGCGAGATGGCGGAGAAGATGAATCTCAGTCCGACCGAAGTCGCGCGCAACCTCGCGCGTTTTCGATTGGCAGGTGTGTTGGATATTGTCCCGCCGATGAAGCCGGGAAAATCGGCGATGGCCGCGGCGGGATAGTGCCGGCGAATCAGGATAATTAACGGGCAAGATTCGGCGGCCCTTGGGCGGGTTTGACCTGCTTCAGCCCGTCGGCGGCAGCAGCTAAAAGGCTGAGATGAATGGGCTATTGCTTTCCTATTTCGCTCCGAAAAATTTTGAGGAGAAACTATATTCCGTTCTGGCCGTGGACAAGTTCGTCCAGATTACTCCCTTGGCAATCTGGGCGAGGATCTCCGGTAAGAATAATACCATCGTGAAGTCGAAAAGGTCTGCCTTGAAGTATTTTCGAGAAACACTGCTGGGTGAGGTCAGTCACTTGACGTGCCTGATTTTTCTTTTTCTGGTGAGTTGCTTTGCCTTTTCCATTGGAGATTTTCTTGCCGGGATCGCGTTTATATTCTTCAACCTTTTGGTCAATCTCTACCCGATTTTCTTGATGAGGCATAATCGCCTGAAAATCGCAAAAACGCTTCGGAAGGATGCCGCCGTTTTATTGGCCGAAATCAGTAAGGAAAAAATTCGGTAAGTTTGACGGAATCACTGAATCCCCTCTAGGACCGGAAAATGGAAGGCCGGACCAAAGGCCGACCCTCCGGGGAGATTAGGTCGCAACATCGGCCTTCAGATGCTGGATCCTCGGGCTGGGGATGGTCTTTTCCACGGGTGGTTCGTCGTGCTTCGGGCCGGCGACGAGGGAGCGGAGGATCACGTAGAAAATGGGCGTGAGGAAAAGGCCGAACGCGGTTACGCCGATCATGCCCGAGAACACGGCGAGCCCCATCGCGCGGCGCATTTCGGAACCGGCGCCCGTTGAGGTGACGAGCGGAACGGTGCCCGCGATGAACGCAATGGAAGTCATCAAGATGGGCCGCAAGCGCAGGCGAGCGGCCTCGACGGCGGCGGCGTAGATGCCCCGGCCGCGGTGCTCCAACTCGCGCGCGAACTCGACGATCAGGATCGCGTTCTTACACGCCAGCCCGACCAAAACGACAAGCCCGATTTGCGTGAAGATATTGTTGTCGCCGCCCACCAGATGGACGCCAAAGATGGCGGAGAACAGGCCCATCGGCACAATCAGCAATACCGCCAGCGGCATAATAATGCTTTCATACTGCGCCGAGAGCACGAGGAACACTAGCAGCACGGAGAGCGGCAGCACCACGAAAAGCGTATTGCCGGCGATCGTCTCCTGATAAACCAGGTCGGTCCATTCGTAGCCGAAGCCTTGCGGCAGTGTCTCCTTCAGGATGCGGGCGATTTCTGCCTGCGCCTGGCCGGTGCTATAGCCGGGCGCGGCGGCACCGTTCAAATCGGCGGTGCGAAATCCGTTGTAACGCATGGCGCGATCCGGGCCGTGGCTCTCGGTCATGTGCAACAGGGAGGCCAGCGGCACCATTTGGCCCTGGTTATTGCGGACCTTGAGCAGGCCAATGTCCTCCTTGTGCGCGCGGAACGGCGCATCGGCCTGGACGAAGACCTGATACGTGCGGCCGAACTTGTTGAAGTCGTTCACGTAGATCGAGCCGAGGTAATCCTGCAGCGTGTCGAAGACGTCGGGAATGGAAACGCCGAGCTGCTGCGCGCGCGTGCGGTCAACATCGGCGTAGAGCTGCGGGACATTGATGTCGAAGCCGGAGAATGTCGCGTAGGGATAAAGCACCGGCGACTTCATCGCCTTGCCGACCACGGCCTGGAGCACATCGTTGAGGGCGTCGTTGCCCTGCGCGGTGCGGTCCTCGATCTGCAGCTTGTAGCCGCCGGCGGTGCCGATGCCGATGACGGGCGGCGGATTAAGAATGAGCACGAACGCATCCTGCAGCGCGGAGTATTGCGCATTCAGCCGGTGCACGATCGCGTCGGCTTTCTGGTCCGCGCGCATGCGTTTCTCGAAGGGCTTGAGCGTGACGAAAACAATACCGGCGCTGGGCGTGTTGGTGAAGCCGTTGATGGAAAGACCGGGGAAGGCCACGGCCGACTCGACGTCGGGATCCTTCAACGCGATCTCACTCATCTTGCGGATCACGACCTCGGTGCGATCAAGCGTGGATCCCTGCGGCAACTGCGCGAAGCTGATGAGGTACTGCTTGTCCTGCGGCGGCACAAAGCCGGGCGGCACGATGTGGAAGAGATAGAGCGCCGAACCGATCAGCGCCACGTAAATAACGAGCATCACGGTCTTGAATCCGAGGATGCGGGTGACGCCGCCACCGTAACCGTTCGACGCTTTCTTGAAGGCCCAGTTGAAGGGCCGGAAAAACCAGCCGAAAGCGAAGTCGATGCCCTTTTGGAACCAATCCTTTTCTTCATGGTGGCTCTTGAGCAGCATGGCGGCGAGGGCGGGGGAAAGAGTCAACGAATTGAAGGCGGAGATGACGGTGGAAAACGCAATGGTGAGCGCGAACTGTTTGAAGAACATGCCGGAGAGACCGCTGACAAACGCGAGCGGCACGAAGACGGCGGAGAGCGTGAGCGCGATGGCGATGATCGGCTCGGAGACCTCGGTCATCGCCTTGTAGCTGGCCTCTTTGGCGGAGAGGCCGGCCTCAATGTTGCGCTCGACGTTCTCGACCACGACGATGGCGTCATCGACGACGATGCCGATCGCGAGCACGAGGCCGAAAAGGCTCAGGGCGTTGATTGAGAAACCGAAGATGTACATGATGCCGAATGTGCCGATGACCGACACGGGAACCGCGAGGAGCGGGATGATGGAGGCGCGCCAGGTTTGCAGGAAAACGATGACGACGATGACCACGAGGCCGATGGCGATGAGCAGCGTCTCGATAACGGCGTGGATTGACGCGCGGACGAACTGGGTCGGATCATAAACGATCTGGTAGGTCACGCCATCGGGCATGTCCTTCTTGAGCTCGGCCATGGTGGCGCGCACTTCGTCGGAAATCTGCAGCGCATTGGAGCCGGGCGCCTGGAAGATTGGAATGGCAACAGCCGAGTGGTTATTGAGCAGCGAGCGCAGCGCATACTGGCTCGCACCGAGCTCGACGCGGGCGACGTCCTTAAGCCGCGTAACGGCGCCGTCTGCCGCGGTGCGGAT
>CAZZWT010000076.1:0-11347 GCA_964657775.1 uncultured Candidatus Methylacidiphilales bacterium
TCAAGGTTATCTGGTGACGGGCGCGGGGCAGATCGACCCGAAGGCGACCAACGTCGCGATCGGTTCGGACGGCACGATCTCCGCGACGGTGAACAACGCGGTGGTGAAGATCAGCCCGATCACGATTTCCAATTTCCCGAATCCCGAAGGCTTGAACAGCATGGGCTCGAATCTCTATCAGGAAACCGCGGCCTCCGGCAACGCGGTCGATGGCCAGACGCCCGGCACGAACGGCATGGGCACGCTGTCACAAGGCTTCATCGAGACCTCGAACGTCCAGGTGGTCGAGGAAATGGTGAATATGATCCAGGCCCAGCGCGCCTATGAAATCAACTCGAAGGCGATCCAGACCGCTGATCAGATGATGCAGATGGCGAACAACCTCAAGACTTCCTAAGCCGCGCCGATGAAATCCCTCGCTCTTCTTCTCCTCGCGCTCTGCGTGCTGCCGCTGCACGCGGTCGTGCTCGAGCTGCGCGACACGCAGATGACGATCACCGACAACATCACGCTCAACGCGCTGCTCAAGTCCTCGCAGGGCCTGACGGACGACGACCTCGCCGCCGTGATCGCTGCCGCGCCCTCGCTCGGCAAGTCGCAGACGTGGACCCGAGCGCAAATCGAAGCAATTCTGCCCGCCTCCGTGAAGCAGCAGCCGATCGAGTGGCAGGGCGCCGACGCCTGCAGCATCTCGCGCCCTGCCGTGCAATTCACCGCCGCCGACGTGAAGCGCCTCATCACCACCGAGATCGCCCGCCATCTTCCCGCCGACAGCGACTTCGCCATCCTCGAGTTGCCCGATTGCACCGATCCGTTCCTGATTCCCTCCGGCACGGTCGAGTCCACGGTCGAGCTCGGCCAGGGCGCGATGCGTAGCGAGTGGGGCGATGCCACGCTAAAATTCCGTTCGCAGGGTCAACTTGCCGTCACGCGCAGCGTCCGCTTCCATTGGGCCTACACGCGTCAGGTCTGGCAGGCAACCGGGCCGATCAAGAATGGCGACAAGCTCACCGCCAGTTCCTTCACCCCGGTCGAGGTCAACGTCCTCACCATCCCCGGCCAGTTGCAGCCCGCGACCGATTTCCCCGAGGGCAAATCCGCCGCGCACGGCATGGCACAGGGCCGCATCCTGATGGAGAGCGACTGGGTCGAGCCGGTTCTCGTGGCCCGCAATGATGTCTGCACGATTCTCTATGATCACCACGGCGTCTCGATCACCGTCCAGGCCCGGGCGATGTCCAGTGGCGTCTACAATCAGGTCATCTCGGTCCAGAACATCACGTCCCACAAAATTTTCAACGCCCGCGTGGTGGATGAAAGGAGTTTGGTTTATGACGAATAAATTCACTTTAACGGCGGTGCTCGCTCTCGTTTCGACGGCAGCGCTCCACGCCCAAACCATCACGACATGCCAGAACGTCGGCTCCGTCTGGGGTCATCCCTGCGGCCAGGCGGCGGTTTCCACGGCCGGTCCTTCCTCGATTTGCAGCGACCCCATCGCGCGCTCGGTCGGCGATCTTGTCACCATCGTGGTCGATTTCAACAACGTCACGACCAAGACCCAGAACACCACGACGGCCAAGACCGCCGCGGTCAATGATGCCATCACCCAAATCCTCTATCCGAACGATGGCACCAACCACGGTTACAACTTCTACACGTACCACGGCGCGAATCCTGGCATGGCTTGGAGCGCTGCCCACTCCTTCAACGGCGGCGGCTCCATCGCCAACAGCGAAGTGAATACGACCACCATCCAGGCGCGCGTTGTCGCCGTTTCGCCTAATGGCGTGATGCGAATCGAGGCGACCCGCTTGTCCAAGGCCGGCGAGGAAGATACGAGCATGATCCTGACCGGGCTGGTGCGGCCGGAAGATTTGAGCACGGCCAACTCCGTCGCTTCCAGCCGCGTGGCCGACCTGGAAATCCTCCAGAAGGGCAAAGGCACCCTGACCGAAGACCAGCGCAAGGGCTGGCTCACGAAACTTTATGAATTCCTCTCCCCGTTTTAATATGCGCCTCGAGAACCTGCATCGCGTCATCGCGACTCTTTTTCTGATCCTCGTCGGCCTTCTCGGCGTGACTATCTTGGCGCAGGCACAGACCCGCATCAAGGACGTCGCCACCGTCGAAGGCGCGCGTGACAATCAACTGATTGGTTACGGCGTCGTGGCCGGTCTCGATGGCCAGGGCGATTCCGACAAGGTCTTCACCGAGCAGACGATCTCCAATCTCGCCCGTAAATTCGGCATCGTGATCGCGCCGACCGACATCACCAATAAGAATGTGGCCATCGTCATGGTCACAGCGATTGTCCCTCCCTTTACTCGCCAGGGTTCCAAGCTCAACGTAACCGTCGCCTCGCTCGCCGATGCGAAGTCGCTGCAGGGCGGCGTGCTTTTGCAGACCCCACTCGTTGCGGGTGACGGCCAGGTCTACGCGGTGGCGCAGGGCAGCGTGTTTCTCGGCGGCTTCGATGCCGGCGCTGGCGGCGCGGGCGGCGCGACGGTGACGAAGAACCACACCACCTCCGGAGTCGTCACCGATGGCGGCATTATTGAACAGGAAATCCCGACCACCGTCTTCTCCAAGGGCGTGCTCGAAATCGTGCTCCGCCAGGGCGACTTCACCTCCGCCGTGCGCATGGCCAACGCGATCAATTCCCAGATCGGCAAGATTGCCGAGGCTACCAGCCCGACCACTGTGCAGGTTTTCGTCCCGCAGGAAATGCAGGCGCCCGAAAAGCAGATGGAATTCGTGGCCCGGGTGGAGAACGCCACCTTCGTGCCCGATGTCGCCGCCCGGATCGTGATCAACGAGCGCACCGGCACGCTGGTGGCGAACGCCAACATTCAAATCTCCAAAGTCGCCGTGGCCTACGGGAACCTGACCGTTTCCGTCACCAACACGCAGAACGTCTCGCAGCCCAACGGCTACATCGACGCCTCCACCAACATCGCCGGCCGCGGCGGCAATGGCGGCGCCGGCATCAACAGCGGCGGTGGCGCCGGCGGCAATGCCCGTGGCAATAACGGCGTGAAGACCGAGGTGACCAATCAGACCACGACCAACGTGCAGGAGGAAAAGCGCGCGATTGTGGTGCTCAACGATATGCCCACCGTGGAAGATGTCGCCTTCGCGCTCAACTCGATGGGCGCCACCTCGCGCGAGGTCATGTCGATTCTCCAGTCGATCAAGGATGCGGGGGCCCTCAACGCGGAGCTTGTCCTCGAATGAGCATGGATTTTTCCATCTCGGCGCTGAGCCCGTTGCCCACGATCGATCCCGGTTCGGGCGTGAACGGCGGCGATGATGCCACGCGCATCAAACAGGTTTCCAAGGCAATGGAGAGCGTCTTTACCAGCCAGCTCATGTCCGAAATGGGCAAGGGCATCGGCGGCGACGACGACAAGACCGGCGGCGACTATTCCGACTTCATCCAGCAGGCGATGACCCAGGGCATGTCGCAGGGCGGCGGCTTCGGCCTGGCCAAGACGATTGAATCTTTTCTCAACCAACGCAACGCGAAGCCGGTCGGGCATCTGCCGTTGAAAATCCCCACTACTTCCTACCATGTCAACCGCGCTGATTAGAAATCCCAATCCCGTCCTGACCGAGTTCGACCAGCTTCTGGAGAAGATGATCGGCCTGCAAAAGAAGGAGCAGGAGCTCATCCTCGCGCGCCGCACGGACGATCTCGCCGCCACCACGCAATCGATCGAATGGATGGGGCTGAAGATGCAGAGCATGGAAATCGAAGTCCGCAGCGAACTCGAGGAGCTGGCCAAGCTCTCGCCCGAGCGGCCGAAGAGCGTGCAGGACAAGATCGCGCAGATCCGCCGCCTCGCCCTGCAGAATCGCACGCTGCTGGAGCATTCGCTTTTCTTCCTGCAACAACTCTTCCAGCAGGTGCTCGAGCGCGACACGCCGCTGCACCTCTACAACCTGAACGGCCACGCCTTCCGCAGCGACCTCGGCGGCGGCCTGCTGGAGACCCGCATTTAACTCCATCCTGCCATGAGCATTTATTCCCTCGGACTCAACGGTGCGCTGAACATGGGCGCGCAGGCGCTGCAGGCGCAGCAGGTCGCGATCAACACGATCGGCAACAACATTTCCAACGTCAACACGCCCGGCTACGCCCGCCAGCGCGCGAACCTGACCGAGGATGTGCAAAACGGCACCGGGGGCGAACTCGACAACGGCACGCAGGTCCAGAACATCGAGAGCCTGCGCAGCCCGTTGCTCGACACCCTGGTGCAGCAATCGCTGGGCAACCAGGGCTTCGCCGACAACCAGGCGTCCCTGACCTCCACGACGCAGGATGCGCTGGGCGAACAATTCACCTCGGCGGCCAGTTCCACCACTTCCGGCACGACGGCCACCGGCAGCGGCCCGATCCAGGACGCGATGACGACCTTCTTCTCCGACCTGACCAAGCTCGCGGCCTCGCCTTCGAGCTCCACGGCGCGGCAAGTCGTGGTCGCCGACGCGCAGACGCTGAGCACCGCGATCAACAGCGGCTACTCCCGCGTCCAGGATACGCAGACGCAGATCGCGTCCGACGCCTCGACGCTCACGACGCAGATCAACCAGTACTCGACCCAGATCGCCAAGCTGAACCAGCAGATCACCCAGTCCGAGGCGTCTTCGGGCTCAACGGCGAACGGTTTGCGCGATCAGCGCACCGCCGCGATCGAATCCCTTTCCAGCCTGATCAATATTACCGCCACACCGCAGAGCAACGGCACCGTCACCGTCGCCCTGGCCGATGCGCCCAGCGTGGTGCTCGTCAGCGGTCCCGACGGCGGCGGCGCCGGCACAACTCAAAACCTGAGCGCTTCCTTTAACGCTACGGCCTCCACGCCGCTCACCATTGTCGCCAGCGGCTCCGGCGCATTGGGCACGGGCATTCCTTCCTCCGGCAGTCTCGGCTCGGATCTCGATGTCGCGAACAACGTGATCGGCGCGCCGCTCGCCAACGGCGGCACCGGTCTGCTCGCGCAAATGGATGGCGTCGCCAATTCGCTGCGCACCGCGATGAACACGCAGAATGCCGCCGGCTACGACCTCAACGGCACCGCCGGCACCGCCAATTTTTTCACCGGTACGGGCGCAGCCGATCTCTCCGTCAGCGCCGCCTTTTCCAGCAACCCCTCGCTCATCGCGGCGGGCAATGTTTCCGGCAAGCTGGACGGCAGCAACGCGCAGGCGATGGCCAATCTCCAGAGTAACGCGAGTATCCTCCCCGCGTTCCAGAACGCGGTGGCCAACCTAGGCGAGGAAGTCAGCACCGCCACCAGCAACCAAAGCACGCAAGACGCCGTAACCAAGCAATTGCAAACCCAGCGCGACTCGGTCTCGGGCGTCTCCATCGATGAGGAAATGACCAACCTGATCAATTTCCAGAATGCCTACGCTGCGTCGGCCCGCTTCATCTCGACCATTTCCAGCATGTACTCCACGTTGAACAATATCCCGACCAACTAAGGATTGCCGCCATGCGCATTACCTCCACCACCTACTCCTCGCTCGTCCAGTCGGCCTCGCAGAACTCGCAGCAGCAGCTCGCGACGCTCCAGCAGGAAATCTCCACCGGCAACGACGTCCAGTTTGCCTCCGACAATCCGCTCGTTTTCCAGGAAGCGTCGCAGACGCAGGCCAACCTGGCGCAACTCAACGCCTACACCGCTTCCGCGCAGGTCGCCACCACCGCGACAAACGCCAATAACACGGCCATGACGTCGCTGCACAAGCTGGTCGCCAACGCCAGCGAAATGGCCACCAGCGTCAACGGCACGATGACGACCTCGAATATGCAGTACTACGGCACGGTGGTGAGTTCGCTGCTGACCCAGATCACCACCATCGCCAACCAGACCGATGCCAACGGCAATTTCATGTTCGGCGGCACGAGCAACGTGCAGCCCCTGTCCACCGCCGGTGCCTACAACACGGGGACCAACGGCACGACGACGTCGATCATGGTCGGCAAGGGCAACTCCGTCCAGACCAGCATCGTGGCCGGCAACCCCGCGAGCGGCGTCAGCGGTTTCCTCTACGATTCCACCTCCGGCGTCGATGTCATCGCCGCGATGAAGCAGACCATCACCGATCTCAACGCCGGCAACGCGACCGCGGTGCAAACGACCGACGTGCCCTTGTTGAACAAGGCGCTCGATCTCGTGTCCTCCTACGTCGGCAGCACGGCGGCGAGCATGTCGGCCGTGACCAACGCGACGAACACGCTTTCCGCCGAGACCACCTCCGGCACGAACCAGCTCAACGCGCTGACCCAGACGAATCTTCCCAACGCGACGGTGCAGCTCCAGCAGATCCAAAACCAGTACCAGGCCGCGCTGGAAGCCGGCAGCAAAATGCTGCAGCTTTCGATCATGAACTACCTGCCGACTTGATGATCCCATGAAAAGAAGCACCTCCCAGATTCCCCTGCCCGAGAAATTCCGCGACAACGTGATCCGATTTTCCGAGGGCCTGCCCGGGTTTCCGCGCGACCGCGAGTTCCTCATGTCGCAGCAGCCGGAGGAAAAGCCATTCGCGTGGATGCAGTCGATCAGCGACCCCGCCGTGCGCTTCGCCGTGGTCGATGCCTACTCGTGGGTCAAGGATTTCACGCTGGAAGTGGACGATTCCGAACTGCTCGAACTCGGCTCGCTCAACCCGCTGGACTACGCCGTCTACTTCATCCTGCGCATGGAGCAAACCGCCAACGGCACCACGCTGAAGGCCAAGCCGAACGCGCCGGTACTGGTCAACATCCGCACCCGGCAGGCCAAGCAGGTCATCGTTTCGCTCAGCGACTCGCTGGAAAAAGCGGAAGCCCTTTGCCTCTCGCTCTGAATCTGCTAGTCATGAGCGATGCTCGTCCTAAGCCGGAAAGTTGGTGAGTCGATCAAGCTCGCCGATGATATCGAAATTACCGTTCTGGCGGTGGACAATCATCGCGTGCGCCTGGGTGTCCGCGCCCCGCGCAGCATCAACGTCCGCCGCAGTACGCCGGACGCGGCCGTGGCCGATGTCAACGTGGCCGCCGAGAACCGGGAAGCGGCGATCGCCGATGATGCCAAGACGGCACCGAGTATCCTGAGCAAGGCGGCGTCGGCGAAGAACAAGCAGGCCTAGGCCCTCCTCCGCGACCTCCGGTTTTCTCTATTCGCTAAATTTCCAATCTTTTTAGCAAATTTAGCAAACGCAGCAAACGGTGGTATACCGCCCCTTTCCGTTTTCGTGAGAAAGTGGGGGCATGACAACAGATTCTATTACCCCCGGAAAACAGAGCAACGGAGTTGCGGGGACACGTGCGTTCCCAAATGGAGTTTGGGAACGAGGCCCCCTATCAGCCCTTCGCAAACGTCTTCAGCGTTTTCAGCAGGGTGGCCGCGGTGTAGGGCTTGCTGATGAAATGCTTGATGCCGGCCGTGGACGCCTTCGCCACGCTTTCGGCTTCGTCCATGCCGCTCATGGCGATGATCTTGGCCTTCGGGTTGATCTTCAAAATCGCGTAGATCGTCGCCTTGCCGTCCATCACGGGCATGGAAAGATCGGTCAACACGATGGCGATCTTCTTCTGCTTCGTCGCGTAGATGGCCACGCCTTCCGCGCCGTTGCTGGCGGTCAGGACGTTGTAGCCGTAGGCGAGCAGCGTCTCGCTCGTGATGGTCAAAATCGAGCTCTCGTCGTCGATGACCAAAATCGTCTCGCCCTCGCCGCGCGGCAGCACTTCCTCCACCACGCCGTCCTCCGACATCTCGCCCGGCGTCGATTGCGCGGGCAGGTAAATCTTGAACGTCGTGCCGCGCCCGACCTCGCTGTAGACATTGATGAAGCCGTCGTGGTTCTTCACAATCGCCTTTACCGACGAAAGCCCGAGGCCGGTGCCCTTGCCCACTTCCTTGGTGGTAAAGAACGGCTCGAAAATCTTCGCCATGATGTCGGGCGAAATCCCGCACCCCACATCGGTCACCGAAATCGCCACGTAGCAGCCCTGCTTCGCCTGCAAATTCATCGCGACATACTGCGCATCGGCCAGACAATTCTCCGCGCTGATGGAAAGCGTGCCGCCGTTGGGCATCGCATCGCGCGCGTTCACGCACAGATTCAGCAGCACCTGCTGCACCTGCGTCGGGTCGCCGAGAATCGTCCACGTATCGTGCGGCAGGCTCAGTTGGAGGCGGATGTCGCTGGGGAAAGTATCCGTCACGATGTGCTCGATGTCCTTCAGCAAATACTTCGGCTGGATGACGATGCGCTGGCCTTCCATGCCGCGGGCGAACGAGAGCACCTGCTGCACAATATCCGACCCGCGCCGCGCGCTGATCTCGATCGTCTCGATGATCGACCGCGTGTGGGGATCGACCGCCGTGTGCTTGAGCATGTCGATCGAAAGCATGATCGGCGTCAGGATATTATTCAGGTCATGCGCGATGCCGCCGGCCAGGATGCCGAGGCTTTCCATCCGTTGCGCGCGCATGAACTGCACCTCGATCCGGCGCAATTCCGAGACGTCCGTGTTGATCGCCAAAATCGATTTCGGCTGTCCGTCTCGGTCCCGCAGGAGCGACCAGCGCGATTCGATGACCAGCTCCTGCTTGTCCTTCGCGATGTGCGCCAGTTCGCCGGACCATTCGCCGCATTCGGTCGTCAGCGCGATGATTTCCTTGAATTTCTGCTGATCGACATAGATCAGTTCGCTCACCGATCGACCGACGGCATCCTTGCGGATCCAGCCGTAAATACGCTCGGCGCCTTTGTTCCAGAACTGGATGCGGCCCTCGAGATCGAAAATCACAATCGCGTCCTGCGTCTTGTCGAGCAACGCGGTCTGTTCCTCGATCTGCCGCTTCACGCGGTTGAACTCGGTCAGGTCGCGCAAAATCTTCGACGAGCCGATAATCTTGCCCACCTCGTCCTTCAACGGCGTGATCGTGACGGCGACATCCAGCGGCCGGCCGTCCTTGCGGATGAAAACCGTCTCAAACGTGGCGATCGATTCGCCATTTTTGGTGCGCGCCAGAATTTCGTCGGCCTCGCTCACCCGGTCGGCCGGGAAGAGGACGTTGGTCGAGCGGCCCATGATCTCCGCCGCGGAATAGCCGAACATTCGCTCGGCGGCGGCGTTCCAAGAGGTGATGGTGCCATCGACCGACTTGGCGATGATGGCGTCGTTGACGAGATCGAGCAGTGCGCCGGTCTGGCGGAAAATTTCCTTGGCCTCGGCGACTTTATCGCCCGGTTCGAGGTCCGGCGTGATTGGCAATTTCTTGCGGGCCTTGCCGCCGGTGACGTCCTTGATTTCCGAAGTAATGACCATCCGCTTACTCAAAGTTTCCGGATGGTTTTTCATGAGAAGATCTCAAAAGAACTTAAATGACCCATTCGCTCCGGCGGAACATCGTGGAACAGGTATTAGAGAAAATGGAGCAGCTATTCAACAAATATCTTAAAAACCCCCATAACCTACTTGAGCGGAGTTTGTTAATGTGGAGAGGTTCAGTGGACATTGTAGGTCCTTTAGGCAATTGGAGGGATTATGCTTATGACCAAGCATCATTTAAGCCGCTCAAAGTCTTATTATCGAAAAATCGTGGTGGAGGGAGACCGCAAAATCGAACACGCCGAGAGGCAGATAACTAAGATTCGGTGCAGGGGAACCGATAGCCATGTTAGCCCACCTCCATCACTTGTGCAAATAAGAGAGCCCGATTTCCAATTCCTGCGGCAACTGGTTTATGACCAGAGCAGCATCAGCCTCGGCGAGGAGAAGAAGGAAATGGTCTGCACGCGGCTCAACAACCGGCTCTCCACTCTCGGCCTGGCCAGCGTGGAGGAGTATTGCGCGCTGCTGAAATCGAACCAGGAGCCGGGCGAGATCACCCACTTGATCGATGCGCTCTCGACCAACTTCACGACGTTTTTCCGCGAGATCGAGCATTTCCGGTTTTTGAAGGAGCGCATCCTCGCGGATTACCTGAAAGGTGAGCCCACCGGGCCTTTCCGGGCCTGGAGCGCAGGCTGCTCCACCGGCGAGGAGGCTTATTCCATGGCGATCGTCATGGCGAGCTGCTTCGGCGAGATCGAGCCGGCGCGGTGGAAAATCTTCGCCTCCGATATCTCCACCCGTGTGCTGGAGAAAGCCGCCGCCGGCATTTACGAGGGGCAGCGGGTGAAGTTGCCGAACCCGGCCTGGCTGCCCCGCTATTTCCAGAAGGGCCGCGCCGATTGGGAAGGCTACTACCGCGTGAAGCAGCCGTTGCGCGACCAGATCGAGTTCCGGCGCCAGAACCTGCTCCAGCCCAGCGCGGTCTGGGGCGAGCGGTACCACGTCATCTTTTGCCGAAACGTGACCATCTATTTCGACCACGAGACGGCCCAGGCCCTGGCGCGGACGCTCTGCCGGCAGTTGCACGACGGCGGCTACCTGATCATCGGCCACGCCGAGAGCCTCGACCGCAAGCCGGCCGGGCTGAAGCAAATCAAGTCGAGTATTTTCCAGAAAGGTACCCGCTAAATCCTCGCCGAAATTTTTAGTTGTATGACGAAGCCGACGAACACCACCGCCCCGATCCAGACGAACCCGCCGAAACCCGCGAAACCCATCCGCGTCCTGTGCGTCGATGACTCCGCGTTTTTCCGCAAGGTCCTGACCGATGTCCTGGGGCATCACCCCGACATCGAGTTCGTGGGCTGCGCCTCGGATGCCTACGAGGCCCGCGACCAGTTGCTTTCCCTCCAGATCGACGTGCTGACGCTGGACCTGGAGATGCCGCGCATGGGCGGCCTGACGTTCCTGAAACTGCTGATGGCGCGCAAACCGATGCCGGTGATCGTGGTCAGCTCGCTGACGCCGACCGGCTCGCAGACCGCGGTCGAGGCATTGATTTCGGGCGCCTATGCCGTGGTGGAAAAGCCAATCGACACCGCCCATCGCGATGCCTTCGCCGAAAAGCTGGTGAAGGAAATCAAAGCCGCCTCGGTCGCCCCGGTGCGCCGCACCCGGAAGATTTCGCTGACCTCCAGGCCGCGCACTAAATCGGGCAATATCATTCCCTCGAAATACCACCCGCGCCAGATCGTTGCCCTCGGGGCCTCGACGGGTGGCACCCAGGCGCTGGAAGAAATCCTCACCGCCCTGCCGGCGAACCTGCCGGGCGTCCTCGTGGTCCAACATATCCCGGCCGGGTTTTCCGCCAGCTTCGCCGCGCGGCTGAATCGCGGCTGCGCCATGGAAGTGCGCGAGGCGAAGAACGGCGATGTCCTTCATCCCGGCCTCGCTCTCATCGCGCCGGGTGATCGGCACATGGAGGCGCAATGGATCCGCGACCACTAC
>CAZZWT010000077.1:0-9675 GCA_964657775.1 uncultured Candidatus Methylacidiphilales bacterium
TGCTGCGGGCCGACCCGGGCAACAAGCAGCCCGGGCCACCCCATTTTTTCTTTGTTCCCAAGTCGCATCGCGTGCGCGCTTGGCAACGCCCTTGTTCGCCAAGCTCCGTTTCCCCACTGTGAGTTATGACCTCCGATGATCTCCAAGTCATCGGCCTCACCCTGGGCTCGGCGACCCTCAGCACCCTGCTCATCTTCCCCTTCGGCGTCGCCCTCGCCTGGTTGCTCGCGCGCAAAACTTTCCCTGGCAAATCGCTGGTCGAAACGTTTATCGCCCTGCCGCTCGTCATGCCGCCCGTCGCGACCGGCTTGATCCTGCTCAACCTTCTCGGTCGGCGCGGACCCATCGGCCAGTTCGTGCAAAACGTCTTCGGCACCGAAATCGTTTTCACTTGGAAAGCGGTTGTCGCCGCCATGGCCGTGATGTCGTTCCCTTTTCTGGTCCGCACCGTGCGGCTCGCCTTCGAGGAAATCAACCCCCGCCTGGAGCAGGTGGCCCGCACCCTCGGCGCCAACCGCACGCGCGTCTTCTTCACCATCACGCTGCCGCTCGCCGCGCGCGGGATCATCGCTGGCATTGTCTGGGCCTTCGCGCGCGCCATCGGCGAGTTCGGCGCGACCGTGCTGGTGGCGGGAAACATTCCGGGCCGCACGACCACCATCTCCGTGCAGATCTACAGTGACATCATGCTCGGCGACGAGGGCCACGCCTACGAACTGCTCGGCGTCTCCGTCGTGCTGGCCTTCGTGGCGATTCTCGTGAGCAATCATTTTTCCAAGTGGAGCGGGACGGAATGAATCTCACCCTAAAAAATCTTCGCTTGCGGCAGGGCGCTTTTTCCCTCGAGCTCGAGCTCGAGGTGAGCGGGCGCGTGATCGGCATCTTCGGCAGCTCCGGCGCGGGCAAGACCACCCTGCTGGAAATCGTCGCAGGACTACGTCGCGCGGATGGCGGCTCCGTGCTCCTCGACGGGAAAGCCATCGGTCGCGTCGGCTACGTGCCGCAGGATCTGGCGCTATTTCCTCATCTTTCGGTGCGGAAAAACGTGCTCTACGGATACCGGCCCGAATCCTCTGCGATTCATCCGGATCACGTGGCGAAAGTCCTGGAAATCGAGGAACTGCTCGACCGCTCGATTTCGGCTCTCTCCGGCGGCCAAAAACAACGCGTCGCCTTCGCCCGCGCGCTGCTCGCCGCGCCGCGCCTCCTGTTGATGGACGAGCCCCTCGCCAGCCTCGACCAGGAATTGAAAGCGAAGATCATCCCCTATCTGCAACGCATCCGGGACGAGTTCGGCATTCCCATGCTCTACGTTTCCCACTCACCCGATGAAGTCGCCGCGCTCTGCGACCAAGTCATTGTTTTGCGCGACGGGAAATGCGTCCGTGCCAGCAATCCCGGCGATCTTTTTGAACCGACCACTGCGATGGCATTACGTCCCGGCATTCTCGACATCCCATCCGTCCCCTAGGTCCCATCCGTCCCATTTCCGTACTCCGCCAAATGCCGCAACGCCTCGCGGATCGCGGGCAGCAGCGGCGGCAGGCATTGCGCGATCGCCTTGGGATTTCCCGGCAGGTTGATGATCAACGAACGGCCCCGCGTGCCCGCCGTCGCGCGCGATAAAATGGAAGTCGGCGCGACCGCGAAGGAAACGCTGCGCATGATTTCGCCGAAGCCGGGCAGCTCGCGCTCGATAACGGACAGGGTTGCCTCAGGCGTAACATCACGCTTCGCGAAGCCCGTGCCGCCGGTGGTGATGATCAGAGGACAATGCAGATTGTCGGCAAGGTGACGAAGTGTAGCCGCGATCT
This sequence comes from uncultured Candidatus Methylacidiphilales bacterium, assembly GCA_964657775.1. GTDB lineage: Bacteria > Verrucomicrobiota > Verrucomicrobiia > Methylacidiphilales > UBA1321 > JABDGH01. The sequence goes on from CAZZWT010000077.1 coordinate 1,815, forward strand.
CCGCCTGGTCATCGGGAATGATCTTGGCCTCGAAATCGACCGGATCAGCCCAAATGCTCTTGAACACGCGCTCGATCTCAGGCCCGCCCAAATCCTGATAAACGCCGGCGGAGGCGCGATCGCTGCAGGTAATGCGTCCAACTTTCATTTCAGCACCTCTCGTTCCCAAATTTCATTTGGGAACGCCCCTTGTTCCTCGCGAAATTTCATTTCGCGCCATTTGCTTTTTCACCTTCTCCACCACATGCACCTCGGAGATGCGCATCTTTTTATCCACCGCCTTGCACATATCGTAAAGCGTGAGGGCCGCCACACTGACGCCGGTCAGCGCCTCCATCTCCACGCCCGTGCGCGCCTCGGTCTCGACCGCGCAGATGATTTCGATCGCGCTCGCGCGGACACGGAAATCGACTTCAACGCGATGAATCGGCAACGGGTGACAAAGCGGAATCAAATCGGCCGCGCGCTTCACCGCCTGGATGCCCGCGATGCGTGCCACGCCGAGAACATCGCCCTTCGGCAGCGCCTTCTTCCTCAGCAGCCGGATGGTCGCCGGTGCGCAGAGTAGCTTTCCGCTCGCAACCGCGCGGCGAAAGACGACGGCCTTGTGTCCGACACCGACCATGGTGGCGGTGCCCTGTGCATCGAGGTGGCTGAATTTCTTGGGCGTGGTCATGGCGTCAGGCTCCGGGTGAAGAGCAGGTCAACCATGCTTCCTGCGTCGAGTTGCGAAGTCGAGGCGGGAACGTGAATGAGCGCGTTGGCCGCGGGCAGGCGCGTGATGTCACCGGAGCTTTTCCACGCCAGCGCGCGGCACTCGACGCGGCCCTCGCGCGGGATCGCTTGCGCCGGCCACCATGTCTCGCGCGCGTTGTGCGTTCCGGTCATGGCTTCGGCGAGAAAACATTTCTGCGGGGTCGATGGCCCGCGACCGAGCAAGCCTTCCAGCGCGCGTCGGACAAACAAGTGAAAGCAGACGTAGTGCGACATCGCGTTGCCGGGCAGGCCAAAAATCAGTTTCTCCTGCACCGTACCGAAGATCAGCGGCTTGCCGGGTCTGACATCGACCGCGCGAAAGTGGATCGTCGCACCGAGCGCGAGAAAAAGCTGCATGCTGAAATCGTACGTGCCACCGCCTGAGCCGCCGGAGATCAGGATGATATCGAAATTGTCCGGATCGGCTTCGAGAAGCGTGCGGGACATTTCCTCGAGATCGTCCGGAACGTGGTAATGCGTCAGGCCATCGACCCCGTGCTCGCGGCCCAGTCCGGCGATGAGGAAGGCATTGCTGTTGCGGATTTGCCCCTCGGCTGGCATGCATTCGGGCGGCACGATTTCGTCGCCGGTCGTGATGTGGAGGATGCGCGGGATGGGCGACACGAGCGGCTCCACATTGCCCACTGAGGCAAGCACGGCCAGCGCGGTCGCGTCGAGCACACGGCCCGGTTGCACCAGCGTTTCACCCGCGCGCGCGTCCTCCCCCCGCTTGCGCACGTGAGTGGCTGCGCTGCTCGTGTTGATCGTGAGACGCGTGCCGGCCACCTCGACATCTTCCTGCATGACGACCTTCAGCCCCGCGCCGGGCAGCCGTGCGCCGGTGAGAATCCGCATCGCCTGGCCCGGTTCAAGTTGGCGATCAACCGATTGCCCCGCGCGGATTTCACCGACGACTTCCACTTGCTTCGCGTCATCATCCAGCCGGATCGCGTACCCATCCATGGCGGAGCGATCAAACGGTGGCAGGTCCTCGACCGACGCGACTGGCTCGCGCAGCACCCGGCCCAAGGCACGCGCCAGCGACACCCTCTCCGGCGCCAACGCCGCGGCGTGCTCCTCGATCTTTTTCTGCGCTTCGATGACTGAGATCATGTCCTTACTCTGCCACAGATTTTGGCCGGGGTGGTATAGCACCGTTTGCTGCGTTTCTAATATTTGCTAAAAAGATTGGAAATTTAGCGAATCTAGGAAACCCGCTTCCAGATCGGGACGTCCCGTTTGAACTCGTCCATGAACTCCTGAAGGAAGAGGAAGCCCTCCCGCCGGTGCCGCGACTGGACGCCGACATAGATCGCGCTCTCGCCCCTCGGCACCGCGCCCAACCGATGCACGACGCGGATCGCCTGGCACGGGTGCCTCACCTCCAGCAGGGCGATCTTCTCCCTCATGACTTTCTCAGCCATGCTGGCGTAGGCCTCATAGTGCAACGCCGGGATCTTCGCCTCGGCCTCCGTCTCGCGCACGATGCCGAAGAACTCGACCAGCGAGCCGGTCTCCGGGGTCGCGGGCACGCTCCACACCTGCGGGCGCGCGATCGGCTGCTGGGTCAGTTCGATGGTGATGTCCATTCAACCTCCGGAGACGGGCGGGATGATGGCGATCTCATCGCTGGGCTCGATCAGTTCGCCCTCGCCCAAATAGGTTTCGTTCCGGGCGAGCCGCGCCGTCTTGCGCTGCGCCGCCAGTTGCGGAAAGACCTCGAGCAGCGCGCCCCAAAACTCGGCCTGAGTCACCGGCCGGTCCGCTTTCACGTCAGCCTGATCGCACCCCGCGGCCTCACGGCTTTGGGCGAAGAAGAGGACTTTCACGGCGGTAGCGCTCAGAGCCCGCGCTTGTAGATGACTGACTTCAGCTCGTCGTTGGAGGCGTAGGGCGTGTCCATCGCATCGATCCGGATCGGCTCGTCCTTCTTGCAATCGGTCAGCATGCGATGGCCAAACTCGCCCAGCATCAACTCGCGCGTGGAGATCTGGCCCTTCTGCAGCGGGATGGCGAGGTAGATGTCGTACTCGGAGAGCAACTGCCCGGCCTTCAGATCGCGCTTGGCGTAGACGCCGCGGATGTAGGAATCGAGGTAATCGGTCTCCTTCTGCAACGGGATCTTGCGCGACGTGCCGGGCGCGCCGCACATCTCCTTCACGCGGTGGAACGCCTTGAACCAGGTATCGACCTGGTGCGGCAGCGAGGAGTATTTGGCCACCGGTGCGCCCTCGAACTCAATGTCGATGTGGCGCTCGAAGGTGCGTGCGCCCTTGGCGTAAGCGATCGAAATGGAGGTGTCCCAGTCGCGGTACTCATGCGAGGACCAGCCGACGGTGTGGCCGGGATAACGGTCGCGCAGGAAGTCGATCTGGTTCAGCTCGCACTCGCCATCCTCGTGCGGGTAGGCGGCGACGCAGTGGTTAATCGCGAGATCGATGTCGCGCTTCTCGAAGAAGGTGACCATGTCGTCCATGTCCTTCAACGGCGTACCACCAAAGGAGACGATGACCGGCTTGCGGGTGCGCGCGATCTTCTCGATAAGCTGCCAGTCGTTGCTGTCCGCGCTGGCGATCTTGATGATCGGCATATCGAACTCGATGCAGCGATCAACCGACTCTTCATCGAACGGCGTGGCGAGCGGAATGCAGCCACTGCGGCGGATGCACTCGACCAGTTCCTTGTATTCCTCGCGCGAAAGTTTGGTCTCCTTCACGCGGTTGATGTAGCGGATGTCGGTGCGGCCCCGGAAATCGCGGTGAATAAAGCTGTCGACGTCGCGGAACTGGAGCTTGATTGCCGCGCGCACATTATTGAAGCGGGCGATCTTGGCGTGCTGCCGGACGATCTCCAGGCCGCGCTCGAGTTTACCGAGGTGATTGTTCGTCATTTCGAGGACGAACAGGTCTTCAAAGATATCGCGATTCATGGAATGTCCCGCCCTTCAGATTGCTTTTATAGCCTCGCCGATCAGCGCGCCGAGATCAAGCTCCGGCCCCATCTTGATTTTCTCCATCCGCCCCGCGCCGCGCGTGAGGATGCAGTGCAGCCCCGCCTTGGTGTTCTTCTTGTCGAGCTTGATGGCGGCGAGAATGTCGGCGAGGGCGAGCAGCTTCAGCTTTTGCTCGTAAGGCTGGTACCACGGCGCGAGCGCGGCCTGGAGCTCGCGGAAGTAAGCATCGGTGACCAGGCCCATTTTCGCGGAGATGAAAGTAGCCGTGAGAACGCCGAGCGTGACAGCGATGCCGTGGGGAATCGCGTAATGTGTGGCCGATTCGTAGGCGTGGCCAAAGGTGTGGCCATAGTTGAGCAGGTTGCGGATGCCGGTGTCGTGCTCGTCGTTTTCGATGAAGGGCTTTTTGATTTCGAGGCTGGAGAGGATGCACTCGGGCAGCACGGTGGCATCCGTCTGCACGTTGGGCAGGAGCTTCATCACCCGCTGGAACGGCTCTTCGCCCGCGATGAGGTGAAGCTTGATCACTTCGCCCAGGCCGGAGCGGACTTCATCCCACGGCAGGCTTTTCAGGATGGAGGGAACGAGCAGCACGCGATCGGGCGCGTAAAAGGTGCCGATCTGGTTTTTGTAGGAGGCGATGTTGATCGAGCTTTTGCTGCCGACACAACTGTCGCACTGCGCGAGGAGCGTGGTCGGAATCAATTCCCACTTCACGCCGCGAAAAAGCACGGAGGCGATGAAGCAGCCGATGTCCTGCAGCACGCCGCCGCCGATGACGAGCAGGCGTCCATCGCGCTTGAGTCCGTTCTCGAGAAGCCAGACGAAGACGGGCGTGAGTTTCTCGAACGACTTCTGCTCCTCGCTGGCGACGAGCGGGAAACACCTTAACTTTGACGCGGCGATCGCTTCCACGTGGGTATCGAGAATAAACTGATCGATGAGGACGAGCGTGCCGGCGGGATCAACCGACGCGAGCGCGGCGTCGAGTGCGCCGTACTCCTCGACGGCATACGTGTGCTGGCTGCTGGCGATGGTGATGAGCGGCTTCACTGGCAGAGAAATCCTCCGTCGGCGACGATCTCCTGCCCGGCGATGTACGCGTTTTCATCCGAGGCGAGGAAGTAGGCGACGCGCGCGATATCTTCCGGCTGGGCAAGCCGCCGCGTGGGAATCGACTCGCTGATCGCGACGATCTGTTCCGGCGTGTTGTTCTGGCGCGTGAGCGCGGTGTTGATGTAGCCAGGACAAAGGGTATTGGCGAGGATGCCGAAGCGGCCGTACTCCACGGTGACAGAACGCGCGAAGGCGTTAAGGCCCGACTTAGTCATCGAGTAGGCGGCACGCTTTTCTTTCGTCACGAGGCTGAAGATGGAACTGATGTTGAGCACGCGGCCCCAACGGCGATCCCGCATGCCCGGGAGCAGTGCCTGCGCGAGTCGCATCGGGCTGGTCAGGTTGACCTGCAGCATGGTCTGCCACGTGGTCGCGTCGATGGCGGTGATGGGATTGAGGATGTTGATGCCGGCGTTGTTGATGAGGATGTCGATCGACATCGTCGAGGCGCGGGCGATGTAGTCCTCGAGGGAGGCTGGATCAGCGAGATCGAACTCGGCGCGCGTGGGCGTGACGACGGTGTAGCCTTCCTGCTGGAACTTGGCCGCGACGGCCGCGCCGATGCCGCGCGCGCCGCCGGTAATTAACACGGTACGTTTCATGTTTCCCACGTGGGGATGAGGAGGTTGCTGAGAAATTCCTCGCGCGGCAGAAAGGGCGCCATGTCCTCCAGCGGCGCGGTAACCATGCGGCCATTGTCCAGCTTCTTGGAGCTGAGTTTGGGCTCGAAGCCCTGGGCGGGATCAATCATGACTTCGCACACGATCGGGCCCTGCACGGCGAGCGCCTTGGCGATCTGCGCGGCGAAATTCTCGCCCTCGATCCGCAGGCCGGGCAGGCCGTGGGCCTCGGCGACTTTGACGAAATCGGGAAAGCCGACGCCGCTTTCCTCGCCCTCGCCGATCAGCTTGCCGAAGAAATTCTTTTGCGTGGAGCGGATGGAAAGATAGCCGCCATTGTTCAGCACGAAGATGCAGATGGGGTGGCGATTCTTCGCGACGGTCTGCAACTCCTGCAGGTTCATCATGATGCTGCCATCACCGGCGAGACAAACGACGCGCTTGCCGTGCGCGACCGCCGCACCGATGGCGGCGGGCAGATCGTAGCCCATCGACGCGCTGCCAGAATTGCTGATCAGTCGCTGGCCTTTGGGCACGCGCGCGGCCTGGATGGGGACGACGCACGCGGTGCCGTCGCCACAGACGATGACGTCGTCGCCGCCGAGTTGCTGTGAAAGGACCTCGATGAAGTAGTAAGGATTGATGCCATTGGCGGTGGTGCGCTGCGCGGGAAGGACAACGGGATAACGCGCGAGGCGCTCGCGGCACCAGCTTAGATAAGCGGTGTGTTTTTCCGGCGGCGTGTGGCCGAGCTGGAGTTGGCGCTTCATCTCCTCGAGAAAATATTTGGCCTCGCAGCAGATGTTTTGGTCGGCGACAGAGATCGGCTTGGCCAACTCGGCGGGGTCGATATCGACCTGGATTTTGTAGGCGTGGCGCGCGAACGATTTCCAGTTGTAGCTGACCTGTCGCACGTTCATGCGCGAGCCGACGATGAGGACGAAGTCGGCGTTCTGCACCGTGAAGTTTCCCGCGCGCGTGCCGAGGCTGCCCTGGCGTCCGCAATAATAGGGGTTATCGGTGGCGATGAGGTCGGGCATCCACGCGGTGGCGACGGGGATCTTGAGGAGGTCGGCAATTTCCTCAAGAAGATCGAGCGCGCCCGCAATGCGTACGCCGGCGCCAACGAGCAGCACTGGGCGTTCGGACGCGCGGAGGCGATCAAGCACATCACGCACGATGAGACCGACGTTGGGCGGGAGATAAACGGGTGTTGCCGAATCGGGCGTGAAGCCGGGCAGTGAAGCGGGATCGATTTGCGCGGATTGGACGTCGATCGGGATATCGAGCCAGACAGGGCCGGGGCGACCGGTGGTGGCGAGGTGAATCGCTTTTTCGAGTTCGTAGCGGATCGTGTTCGGATCGAGAATGATCTTCGCGTACTTCGTCATCTTCTGCACGACGTGGACGATATCGACTTCCTGGTCGCCGAGTTGGCGTAGATCGGGCACATCGTACGAGGCCATCGCGGTCTCGCGCTTGGCCTGGCCGGAGAGGACGAGCATCGGCACGGAATCGGTGAACGCGCCGAAGACGCCGTTGACCGCGTTGAGGCCACCCGGCCCGGCGGTCACGTTGACGAGCCCGAGGCTGCCCGTGACGCGCGCGTAGCATTCGGCGGCTATGGCGCTGGCCTGCTCGTGGTGGTTGCAGGTCCAGCCGAGGCGCGGCTCGCGCGCGATGGCGTCGTTGAGGTGCATGGCGCCGCCGCCCGTGACGAGAAACACATGGCGGACCCCATGCTCGACGAGTTTTTGGATAACGTAATCCGCGAGGCGCTGCATTAAGCCGCTGAGTTTTTCATAACCTGAGTAACTACGGAAGACGAAAGTGGTAGCCGTCGACCTCCGGGCGACGGGCTCGGTTGTTTTGCGCAACCGCGGGAGATGATGCGACTACCACCAAGTCCCGCGCCTGGAGCTCGCGTGCTACCTAATGAGCCGCTGCCGGCTTATCCTTGGAAATCTGCTCCTGCGCTTGCGGGACGTCGGAAACTTCGGGCCGCGTCGCGAGCTTGTCCGCCGTCCAGCCGCCGCCGAGCGCCTCGATCAATGCCACGCTGGTTGTCATGCGGCGCGTACGGATGGTGACCGCGGACACCTCGTCATTGAGCGCGGTCGCCTGCGAGGTGATGACCGTGAGGTAATCGGAGATGCCCGACTTGTATTGGTTCGAGGAAATTTCGAGCGACTGCTGCGCCGCCTTCACGGCCTCGTCCTGCGCGACGGATTCGTTTTTCAAAATTTTGAGACCCGTAAGATTGTCCTGCACTTGCTGGAAGGCGGTCAGCACCACCTGGCGATAATTCGCCACGGTGGCATCGTGATTCGCCTGCGCTTCCTGCACCTGGCCGTGGGTGCGGCCGGCGTCGAAGATGGTCTGCGCGATGGCGGGGCCGGCGGACCAGAGAAAGTTA
>CAZZWT010000077.1:9685-11335 GCA_964657775.1 uncultured Candidatus Methylacidiphilales bacterium
AAGCTGGGGCCGGTCAGGAGATCGGTGAGCTTGATCGACTCGAGGCCGGTCGAGGCGCTGAGGGTGAGCTGCGGATAGTAGGCCGCGACCTGCACGCCGATGGCGGCGTTGGCGGCGGCGACCTGGCGCTCGGCCTGCGCGATATCGGGCCGGCGCTCAAGCAACGTGGAGGGAACGCCGACGGGAATCGCGGGCGGCGTGGCCTTGAGCGAATGGGTTGCGAGCTTGAAATCAGGCGCGGGCTTGCCGATGAGCGTGGCGATGGCGTCCTCATAAACGGCGCGCTGCACGCCGAGATCGACGAGTTGCGCCTTGGTGGTTTCGAGCTGCGTCTTGGCCAGCGCCACATCCCCCTGCGAGGCGACGCCGCTGTTGTAGCGATTGGTCGTGAGTGTCAGGTAGGTCTCGTAGGACTTCACCGTGGTTGAAAGCAGTTCCGCCTCGGCGTCGAGGCCGCGCGCGTTGAAATAATCCTGCGCCAGCGTGGCCTGGTAGGTGAGCCGGATGTTTTCGAGATTGGCGAACTCGGCCTGCGCGGTGGCGGCGTTCTCCTCCACGTTGCGGCGCACGCTGCCCCAGATGTCGATGAGGTAGGTCGTCTCCAGCGGCAAATCGTAAAGGCTGGTGGTCGTGGCGCCTTGATGCTGGCTGGAGGAACCGCCGGTGGTCACGACACCGCTGCCGGAGCCAGATTGGGAAGTGGTAACTCCGCCCGTTCGCCCGCTGGAAACATTCTGCGACGATTGCGAAAGGGTGTAGGCCGGGTTGGCCGTGACGGTGGGCAGAAAATCGGCGCGCGCGACCTTAACCGCAGCGGCGGCTTGCTTGAATTGCGCCTCGGCCTGCGCGACATTTTGGTTGGAGATATTGACCTGCTCCTCCAGCGCGTTGAGCTGCGGGTCGTGATAAATCTCCCACCACTTGCCGCGGATAATGTCGTCCTTCGGGTTCGCCGGTTTCCAATCATTGGCGCTCTTGTAATTGGGGTCAACCGGCACGGGCGCGGTGGGCGTGATGTAATCCGGCCCGACCGAGCAGGCGGTGAGAATCAGCGGCAACGCGAGAAGAGGTTTGAACGTGGTTCTCATATCAAGCTTGCTGCCCGAGGGGCATTCTCCCTTTTCCTTCCGCGTCGCGATTTCCGGAAGCCTTATAGCGGTCCCACGCCCAACCGAAAAAGACGTAATAGCGGAGCCACTCCAAAATCTTCGGCAGCTCCAGATACATCACCGGCGTGGTGTAGAGCGTGAGCACCTGGCTGACCACGAGGCCGCCGATGATCGCGTAGCCGAGCGGGCGGCGCAGCTCGGAGCCCGTGCCCGAATCGAAGGCGAGCGGCACCGCGCCGAGGATGGCAGCCATGGTGGTCATGAGAATGGGACGAAAGCGGAGCCGGCAGGCCTCGTAAATCGCATCGCGCGGATTCTTGCCTTCGTCGCGCTCGGCGGCGAGCGCAAAGTCGATCATCATGATGGCGTTCTTCTTCACGATGCCAATGAGCAGGATAACGCCGATGACCGCGATCAGGCTCAGGTCGGTTTTGGTGATGCTGAGCGCCAGTACGGCGCCCACACCGGCGGGCGGCAGCGCGGAAATGATGGTGATGGGATGGACGAAGCTGTTGAACTGCGACGCCAGGATCATGTACGC
>CAZZWT010000078.1:0-11043 GCA_964657775.1 uncultured Candidatus Methylacidiphilales bacterium
AGAACGGCACGTATTGGCGCTCGACGCGCGACACCGCGCAGGTGATCTCGGCCATGGCCGAGTACATGCGCGTCAGCGGCGAGGGCGACCCGAATTACGACCTGACCGTGAAGCTCGACGGCGCCGAGGTGAAAAAAGTCCACGTATCGAAGGACAACTTCTTCACCTTCGACAACCGCTTTCTGCTCTACGGCCTGCAGGTGAAGCCGGGGCCACACACGATCACGCTGGAAAAAAACGGCTCCGGCGCGCTCTATTATTCGGCCTACCTGAGTTACTTCACGAAGGAGGAGGACATCAAGGGTGCCGGCAATGAGATCGGCATCACGCGCGACTATTACGAGCTAAAGCCGAAAGCGGAGACGGTGAAGGCGCAAACGCAATCGACCGGCTGGAGTTGGTGGGGCGGTACGCCCGCGGCCAATCCGGCGGGACAGGAGAAGCCCGATTCCGCCAGCGGCCACACCGAGATGCGCGCGGGCTGGGATCGCGTTCTGCTGAAGAACGGCGACCAAGTCACCAGCGGCGAGGAGATCGAGGTGGTGCTCAAGATTCACTCCAAGAACACCTACGACTACCTCGCCTTCGAGGATATGAAGCCGGCCGGCTGCGAGCCGGTCGATCTCCGCAGCGGCGGGAAATTCGCGGGCGGCCTCTGCCCGAACGTGGAGCTGCGCGACGAGAAAGTCGTCTTCTTCATCGGACTGCTGGAGCAGGGCGATCACATCCTGCGCTACAAGCTGCGCGCGGAAACGCCCGGGACCTTCCACGCCCTGCCCACTTCCGGCTACGCGATGTATGCGCCGGAGGTGCGCGCCATCAGCGATGAGATGCGGCTCAAAATTGCCGATCCGTGAGAAAAATTGACCTGATCGTCACGTCAAACCCGCGACTAAATCTCGCCACTCTCTTTTTTCTGGAGAAGCTTTTTCAACGAAGCGAGCCCGTGATGATGCACCTGGGAAATGCGGGAGGGCGTCAGCTTCATCATCTTCGCGATTTCCTGGAAAGGAATATTGCGCAGGTAGTGGAGCACGATCACGCTCGCTTCGGCGGGCGGCAGCTTGCTGATGCAGGAGCAAAGCGCGCGGCGCATCTCCGCCGTATCGCAGGCTTCGGAGGGAGGCGTAGCCGATTGATCGGCGAGAATCTCTTTCAACGGCAAGGATTCATCGTCGGAGCCCATGCCGGTATCGTCATCCAGGGAGACGTAGGACGCCGGTTGGGAAAGGCGTTGCATTTGCGCCAAGTCCGATTCCTCAATGCCGAGGGCCTTCGCCAATTCCGCGCGGGTCGGCTTGCGTTGCAGCTCGGCCTCAAGGTCCAGTCCGGTCCGCGCGATGAGTTGGTGATTGCGCCGGGCCGAACGGGGTTGCCACGTGGCGCGGCGAAGTTCGTCCATAATCGCGCCGCGAATGCGCGTGGCGCAAAAACCGCGAAAGGAACTTCCCTTGCTTTCGTCAAAGCGACTTGCCGCGACGATGTACCCCAGGATCCCCGCACTCTTCAATTCTTCCCGATCAAAGCTACTGGAAAATGAAGCTGTGCAGCAATTGGCGTAATGACACGCCCACACGTAAGAATTCAGAAGGCGTTGTTGTAACAACTCCATACACTTACAATGGCAATATTTTTAAGCGAAGTCAATTACCAGTAGTGGATAAATCTAAGTTCAGAAAAGATTTATAACTTAACTTCTATAAATCCCTGCCGATAAGAGGCGAAATTCTCTCACTCAGTTCATTTCTTCCAATTCATTCAGCCAAGAGTGTTTGAGTCGCCGCGCGATCGCCACAAGATCTGCGAGAGATTCGGGCTTATTAATCCAATCATTGACGTTTAAGCAGCGCGCTTTTTCGATCTGCCGGACATCATCTGACGCAGTCAGCGCGATGACGGTCAATTTCTCCAAGCCCGGGTGGGCCCGTATCTGCTCCAGAATCTCGAGACCGCTGCCGGCAGGTAAATTCCAGTCGAGCACGGTCAAGTTCGGCAAGGGAAACGCGTCGCGATCGGCAAAATCCCCCTTGCCGTGGAAGAAATCAATGGCGCGCTGCGCATTATTGAACCGCATGAACTCCACCGAGCCCCCTGCCTGGCGTAAGGCCGCGCGAAAGAGCGAGGCGTCCATATCATCGTCCTCGACTAAAATGACAAAGGGAAGGCGTCTACGTTGCAGAGCCACGCGTAGGTTACGTAATCCCTCTTCAATGCACTCTTGGGAAAGGTAACTCGACGTTTTCACGAGCGGTGATGCAGAGGACGGCTACGAAGCAATGCCAGAACATCGATACCATCGATAACATTGCTTCGACGTAACCATGGGCTAACGACTCATAAGCAACAAATTTTCAATGTTAAGTCAAGTAAAATCCCCCTTGATAATCGAGTATGTGTTACATAGGTTACCGTAGAAATTATATGTCTGCGCTGATCTATAGCCTCGTCTACCTGAGCAAAGCTTCGGTTGCCTTCACCCAGCACGAATTGACGAGTCTGCTGAAAAAAAGCCGCCACTATAACCTCGAGCTGAACATTACCGGCCTCCTGCTCTATGCGGATGGCAACTTCATGCAGTTGCTGGAGGGCTCGCAAGAAAATGTGTCGGAGCTGATGGAGCGGATTCGGAAAGACGAGCGCCACCACGATGTCAGCGTGCTGGAGGAGGGCTTGGTGCCGGCCCGTCACTTCGCCCAATGGTCCATGGCATTCGTGGATTTCGCCTCCCCGCAAGTGCGCGCACTCCCCGGCTACAGCACATTTTTGCTGACGCCTTTTGCCGACAGCGACGTGACCGAGATGGGCAAGCAAAACGTACGCTTGCTGCACTATTTCAAGTCGGTGATGACCGCGTCGAATTCGAACATGTCGACCCTGTCGGAATCCGTCGCGGAAATGAAAGCTCCGCCGCAGACGAACGGGCACGCGTCCGAGTTGCCCAAATAAGGCGCACTCTCCGCGAGCGGAGAAACAGGTTTTCCCTCGACCGCACGAGCATCGTCACTGACGGGCAGCCGTTGCCGAAATGTGCCTATCATGTCCCGCTCCTCTCGCTCGCGCGGATTTTCAAGATCACGCTTTAATCCTTGCCGCGCAGTGTCCCTTACCTGCCCGTTCCCGCCGTGCCCCCACGCGATCAAGCGGCGCGCAAACGGGTGGGCCTCGCCTGGCGCGCGAGCCGGGCTTCACCGAATGGCGCGTATCGCAGCGTGTCGCTCGCCGGTCTGCCGATTAATTGGGTCAGCCTGCAAAAGGATCCCGATGCGGAGGAGCAACAGATCCTCCACGAAGATTTCCAAGCGGAGGAAAAGGGAAGCGCGTTCCGCGATTTTCAGAACACGGCCGATTGCGTGCAATCGCTCGATCTGGTCGTCTCCGTCGATACATCCGTCGTCCACGTGGCCGGCGCGCTGGGACGTCCGACCGCCTTATTGCTCCCCAAATCGACCGACTGGCGCTGGCTGCTCAACCGCGACGACAGCCCATGGTATCCGACAGCCACGCTCTATCGCCAGGAAATCGAAGGTGACTGGAGCGTCCCCCTCGCCGCGCTCCGGGAGACGATTGAGCGGTTGGCGTCGAAGAAATAACACCACCACCTCGCCCAACGTGCTGGGTGGCCCGGTCTACTTGTTGCCCGGGTCGCGAAGGCTTGGCGTCGCGACAGGAAGCGATCAGCCGGTCCGCCAATCATGGTTTCGCTTCCTGCGCGCTGACAGGGTTCGTGCGAGCCGGGCAAACAAGTAGCTTGGGCCACCCGAATTTCCCTACGTCCGGAAATGCCGATACACCCGCGGCACCCGCGCGCCGATGTTCGTCAGGATCTCCCACGGAATCGTCTGCGCCTGGGTGGCCAATTCGCGGGCGTGGATCTCATCACCGCCCTGCGCGCCAAGCGCCACGACTTCATCCCCGACGCGAACGCCGGGCACGCGCGTCACGTCGAGGATGATCTGGTCCATCGTCACGCGACCGCGGATCGGGCAGCGCTGGCCGCGCACCAGCATGTGGCTCGCGCTGGAGTGGAGCCGGAAATAGCCGTCGCCGTAGCCCATCGCGATGACCGCCTGCTTTTGCGGAGACGGCACGCGGTAGGTCGCGCCATAACTCACGGTGCGCCCCCGCGCCACCTCGTGCAGCAAGGTCACGCGGCTCTTCCAGGTCAGCACCGGCTCGAGGCCGAGTCCCTGGTCGTCCGGATTCGGCGCGATGCCATAGAGCGCGAGACCGACGCGCACCATGTCGGCGCTGAAGCCGTAGCGCCGCGTCACGGCGGGGCTGTTCGCCGCATGGCACAACAACTTCGGGTTCGCCTCGAAGAAGGGCGTGATCGCCTTCCACTGCGCCGCCGTCATGGTGGCGTTGTCGTCGGCCGAGGCGAAGTGGGTACACAGCCCGGTGATCGCGATGCCGGGCAGTTCCCGAATGCGCTCCAGTTCCGCCCGCGCGCGTTCGTGCCAGCAGCCGAGCCGGCCCATGCCGGTATCGATCTTGAAATGGGCCTCCACTTTCCGGCGGAGCTTCCGCGCCTCGCGGCTCAGGCGCGCGGCCTCGTCGTAGCAGGAGAGCGTGAGCGTCAGCTTCTCGCGGATCGCCTCGGCCATCTCCTCGGGCAACGTCGCGCTCAGGAGCAGGATCGGCAGCTTCACGCCCGCCTCGCGGATCGCCGCGCCCTCCGCCACGTTCGCCACGCCGAGCCAATCCGTGCCGATCGCCTCGAGCTCGCGCGCCATGGCGATCAGGCCGTGGCCGTAGGCATTCGCCTTGACCACCGCCATCAGGCGCGTCGTGCGCGGGACGAGGCCGCGCAGGATCCGGACGTTGCGCCGCAGCGCACGCCCATCGATCTCGACCCAGCAGCGGCGGTGGTTTAAAGAATTCATTCAATTTCCAATATTTTTAGCAAAGCGTGATGAAAAATGGAAAAAGAGGAAACGGTGCTGCGATAACGATCGCAGAAGTGGGCGGGAATCTTACGTCGTGGCGACGGGGCCGCGCAAGTAAATGGGCTCGAGCGGCGCCTGCGTCACCCAGCCGGGGGAATCATCGGGAATGGAAAGCAAGTCGCGTGCGCGGGGGTAGCACCGCGTGGCGATGCCGTTGAGCGGCTCCGCGCTGACCGCGAGCGTGAACTTGCTCGCGTGCTCTTCCAGGTCGGCCATCGGCAGCAGGTAGGTATTCCATTCGAGCTGGCCGTGGGCGAAGACGGTGCAGAAGGCCTCGCGCCGTTTTGCATCGGCGAAGACGCCGAGCCGCGTCACTTCCTTGTGCTGGAGCGCGACCGAATACGAGCTGCAGATTCCCACCACCGGACAACGCTGCACGAGGGCAATGCCTTGCGCCGCGGCCAGCGCCACGCGGATGCCGGAGAACGAACCGGGTCCGAGGCCGACGATGATGCGCCGCAGTTTTAGCCGCGGAATGCCGAGCCGCGTGAAGGCGGGAAAGAGCGAGGCCGAGTGGCGTTGCGGGCCCTTGAACTCGATCGACTGCACGACGACCTGGTTGTTGCCAAGCGCGATGCTGCCCACGGAGGCGGAAGTGTCGATGGCGAGATCAAGCATGGGCGACGACTCTACCCGCTCAAGCGGCCGGAGGAAATTCGATTTGGCGCACAACCCGCTCGGTCAGGCTCACGACTTCCAGTTCCCAATGCTGCGTTTGCGGCGGCAGGATGGAGGCAATGCGCTCGGGCCATTCGATGACCGTGACGCCGTCGCCGGGCAGATATTCCTCCAGGCCGATGTCGATCGCGTCCTTCTCGCTGTGGATGCGGTAGAGATCGATATGGTACATCGGCAGCCGCCCGCCGCGATATTCGTGGACGATGGTGAAGGTGGGGCTGGTGACATCGCCGCGAAAGCCGAGGCCCCGCGCAATACCCTTGGCAATCTGAGTCTTGCCCGCGCCGAGTACGCCGTGCAGCGCAAAAATTTCGCCGCCGACAAGATTCGCCGCCCAGTTCTCCCCAAAGGCCTGGGCGACATCCACGCTATTTAAAATGGTCAAAGCCATGTGCTCGAAATGGTTCCTGCGCTTTCCCTACGAAGGCTACCACATTTCCAATACAACGCACGGGCGTGGTGAATGGCCACTTTTTTTTCAAAGTTTTTGCGACGGCGGGCCGGGTGGTAAAAAGGAGCTCGTAGTCCTCGCCATCGTTGAGCGCCTGCGCCACGGTCGCGCCCCGCGTGCGCGGCAGCCGGTTCTCATCGAGCTGGAAGCTGACGCCGGAAGCGCGGGCCAGGCGCGGGAGATCGGCACCGAGGCCGTCGCTGAGGTCCATCAAGGCGGTCGCGATGTTATGCCGCGCGAGCCATTGGCCCTCGGCCAGTCGCGGCTCGAAAAGGAGATGCCGCCGCGCCTGCGTGCCGCCGAGTTTGCCCGTGACGAAGATGGCGTCGCCAACGCGGGCGGTGGAGCGCAGTACCGGCTGGTAACCGCGGCATTCGCCCAGGAGCGCGACGTTGAGAAAAAGCTGCTTCGCGCGAGTGGTCTCGCCGCCGACCAGATTGACCGCGTGCTTTCTGGCGATGCGTTCCATACCGGCGTAAATTTTCCGCAGGCGCGCGATCGATTCGTCCTTCGGCAGGCCGAGGGTGATGACCGCCGCGAGCGGAACCGCGCCCATTGCCGCCAAATCGCTCAACGCCCGGGCCAGCGCCTTGCGGCCGATCAGTTCGGGTTTCTCACTCGGCTTGAAGTGAACGCCTTCGACCACCGCGTCGGTCTTGAAAATCAAAAAGTGGTTCCTCCCCTCGCCGCGCAGCACGGCGCAGTCATCGCCGACCCCGGTCAGCACCCGCGCGTCCGTTTTCCAGCGCGAGGTCAGGAGATGCAGCAAGCCGTTCTCGCCGAGGGTGGCGAGGGAGGTTGGAGTATGTGCGGCTTTCATCTGGAATCACGATCATGCCACAATCCTCGATAAGACCTCCGCAAAAATCTTCACGACCGGGATCAGAAGGTGCGACGCGAAACGAATCCTGGTCTCTCCGAGCGAAGTGCCTTACTCCGCGCTCTCCCCGCAACGCCAACGGCGTTGCAATATTAAAGCGAAGGGTTGGCGCACCAGCGCCTACCCTGGTAAAAAAGCCCTCAATCAGCCACCAACCTTGAAAAGGTTGAATCAATCCCACAAATAACGTTCATCGTACTCAACGGAATGAAGCTTCAGGAATTCACGTAATTCTTCTTGAAACGAGACGTTCCGATGATGCGTTTCTTGGTTTTCGATGTATTTCCGCGTGGCATCAATTTCGGAAACACCGACGGAAAAAATGCCATACCCGCTCTGCCATGCGAAGTGTTGCAAGGCAGGCCATTTCGTTTTCACCCACACGGACGAACCGCGTTTCAACTCTTTGATTACGAACGCGGCGTCCTCAGTCCGCGGAAGGCGATGGAAGAGATGGACATGATCGCTAGCACCGCCAACAACGAGAGACGGGCTTTCCAAGTTGGCGAGGATACCACCGAGGTAGCGATGCAGTTCTGAGCGTAGCACCGGATCGGAAAAAAAGGGTTGCCGATCATGGGTTGAAAAAATCGTATGGACGAGAATGTTCGAAAGGGATTGAGGCATACGAAAAATGGTTAGCCGCGCGAGGGGAAAGATTCAACCTCTTCGAGGTTGGCTGTCGGAGGGAGCGTTACCAGGGTAGGCGCTGCTGCGCCAACCCTTTGCTTTAATATTGCAACGCCTTTGGCGTTGCTGACTAAATTAGGAGCAGCCGAAAATTAGGAGCAATCTGCGGCTTCATGCCCTCATACTCCTGCTCTGAAACTGCAAGATACGGATCAGACTAATCACAAGCTTCGCAAGTAGGACAGACCGTATCCTTATAGCCGAGGATCACTCCAAGAAGAACAGCCAGTCGTGATCGCATGATCAGTGGCGGCCTCTTGTGCCTGGATCGAAGTTTCGATCTCGGCACCCGGACAACAAGTAGTTCGGGCTACCCGAGTCGGGTCGAAACCTTGGCCGTTCCGATGTGTTCTAACGGTCGGAAGGGCCGAAGGATGTGTCCTGCGCCGGCTACCTTTTGACGCGATCCTTTTCATCATTCTTCGACGACAACCGAACCCGTCGCCCGGAGGTCGACGGCTACCAAGGGACCTTTCGCCCCGCTTAGGACGCGCTGCCTTTATCGAGCAAAAGACTCAACCCCGTTGCCAAATTAAAGCACGCATGAATCCCCATCGGCACAAGCAGCGAGCCGGTGTGTTGATACGCGACGCCGAGCACGATACCTAAAAACCAGAGCGGCAGGGCGGCGCCGAGATTGAGATGCGCGAAGGCAAACACGCCGCCGCTGAGGACGATGGCGAGACCGGTGGAGGTGTAACGCTTGAGGAAGGTGAGCAGGAAACCGCGAAAGAAAAGCTCCTCGATCACGGGGAAAACCATCACCGCCTCGATGAGGAATTTGATGATGGCGGAGGCCTGGCTGTATTGGCGGAAGGTTTCCACCGATTGCTGCTCGGGATGCGAGATGTGGAGCGCATCGAGCGCCAAGGCGGAGGCTTCCATCAGCGGCGTTTCGACCAGCATCACGGCGCCGAAGAGGAAGAGGCTCCAGGCCAGCGCACGAACCACCGGCACGCGATCGAAACCGAATTGCGTGCGCACGGTGGTGCCGCACTCGAGCACCGCGCCGGCGATGCCGATCACGACCACGATGGCGTAGAGGGGCGATTGCAGGTAGATGAGGCCGACCACGCAGGCGATGTAAACCCAGGCCGGCGTTTCCTGGACCGTGAGCGGCAGGGGCGCCGAGTCGGGGGGAAAAAAGCGGCCCTGGCGCAGTTGCTTCGCGGCGTAGACCGAAACGCAGACGAAGCTGACCAGCACGAAGAGGATGAAGGTCGCCTCGACCGTGGTAAGCAATTCGAGCCGCACATCGTGCGAAAGCTCGAAGGCGAACAGGGTGGCGGATGGCATCATCGCGCGGCTTGAATATCAGGCAGCGGGCGGCTTGTCCATCGCGGGGAAAATCACCACCGGCTCGCCGATGGCGTGGCCGCGCAGCGAATTGCCGAAGCGCGCTTCCTCCAGCCGCACCGGGTGATCGGGCAGCTTCAACTGCACGCGCATCTTGGCGGCGGTGAAGGGCAGCGCGGCCTCGACCAGGACGGAGATGCGGCGCAGCGACTCGGCCAGCAGCGCGAGGATGACGTCGAGGCGCTTGGCCTGCGCGGGGTCTTTCGCGAGCTTGAAGGGCTGCGTTTTTTCGATGTACTCGTTGGCCTGAGCAATGAATTCCCACACGGCCTGCAGCGCGAGGTGCGGCGCGAATTGCTCCACGGCGCGCTGGTATTCCTCGACCACGGCGTCGGATCGCAGGGGGGCATCGAGTTCTTCCACGAGATGGAAGCCGTCGTAATTGGGAATCACGCCCGCGCGATAGGAATGGATCATCTTCAGCGTGCGTTGGACAAGATTGCCCAGCTTTTTGCCGAGGTCACCCGTGTAGCGGGTCTCGAATCGCTCGTCGGAGAAATCGGCGTCCTGGCCCAGCACCATTTCGCGCAGGACGAAATAGCGGAGGGCGTCGGGGCCGAATTTCTCGACGTAGGGGACGGGGTCGATGAGCGACTTCGCGTTTGACTTGCTGATCTTCGCGCCGCTGTTGGTCCAAAATCCATGCACGAGTAGGTGCTTCGGCAAGTCGAGCCCAAGCGCGAGCAGCATGATCGGCCAGTAGACGCCGTGCGCGGGGATGAGGATGTCCTTGCCGATGATTTGCAGATCGGGCGGCCACTGCAGCTCGCCCTTTACGGAGGCGAAGGAGTAATAATTCACCAGCGCATCGAACCAAACGTAGGTGACGAATTTCTCATCGAAGGGCAGCGGGATGCCCCACGAGAGCCGCTCGATCGGGCGCGAGATGCAGAGATCGTTGAGCGGTTCCTTCAACGCGCCGAGCAGCTCGTTGCGGCGGAAGGCGGGGACGATCCAGTCGGGGTTTTCCTCGATGAACTTGAGCAGACGCTCACGGTAAGGCTCGAGCTTGAAGTAATAGTTCGGCTCTTTGGTGTGGATGACCTCGCCGAATATCTCGGGCCACGCGCCGTCGACCTTGTCCTTCTCGGTGACAAATTGTTCCTGCCGCACGCTGTAGTAGCCCTCGTGTTCCTGAAAGAAAATCTCGCCCTTGTCGTGCAATTTCTGCAGCCACTCGCGCACGACTTTCTTGTGCGAGTCGTCCGTGGTGCGGACGAAGTGGGATGAGGCAACGCCGAGGCTTTCGTGCAGCCGCTGGAAGTGGGCGCTCATTTCATCGGTAAAAAGCTGCGGCTCGACGCCCTGTTTCTGCGCCGATTGCTGGACCTTTTGCCCATGCTCATCGACGCCGGTGAGGAAAAGAACATCGCGCTCGAGGCTCAGTTCGTGCCGCGAAAAGAAATCCGCGAGGACTTTTTCATAAGCGTGCCCAAGGTGGGGCGCACTATTGACGTAATCAATCGCCGTGGTGAGAAAATAAGAACCAGCCATACTCTAACATAACAACGGACGGTGGGCTGGCGAGAGGATGTTTTGGGGACAGTTCGAAAATCTTGAGACCACAACAAAAGGCACCGCGCCACCCCGCAAGCCGGAGGCTTGCCACAATCCTAGCCGGTGGTTGAGGCAGCAGGCGACACCACCGGAAATTTTGGTATAAACGTTCCGATCCTGGAGGGATCGCACATGTCTTCTACCTTCATCAATCACTTCTTTCACATCGTCTTTTCAACCAAAAATCGTGAGCCTTTAATTGCTCCGTTATGGCGGGGCAAGCTGCACGGGTATTTCCGCGGCGTTATTGAAGGATTGCAGGGGGAATGTCTGGTTGTAGGCGGCACCTCCGACCATATTCATCTCCTGGTACTGCTATATGCCACGCACCAAACCGCTGATTTTATGCGCGAGGTAAAAAAGGCAACTTCAAAATGGGCACGCAGCGAATCTGGTCTGCGCCATTTTGCGTGGCAAGAAGGATATGCTTCTTTTACGGTCAGCGCCTCGATGGCAAATCAAGTTCGGCAGTACATCGAGAATCA
>CAZZWT010000079.1:0-10928 GCA_964657775.1 uncultured Candidatus Methylacidiphilales bacterium
CGAGTTTTAACTGAATTACGGAATTATCGGAATTAACGGAATGGGCTGACGGGGAAGGTTTCGCCCAGAAGACTGCAGAGGACGGAAGAGTAGTGGGGGGAGCTGTCGAGATACGGTTGAGTCAACGCAACCCCATTCCCAATTCCGTTAATTCCGAAAATTCCGTAATTCCGTCAAAATTCGTTGAGTTAGCCTACTCAATACTCTTCAAATGCAGATCAAGCGCCCGGACGGAGGTCTGGATTTCGATCAGCGAGATGACCATCGATAACGCCATAAGGACCATGGCGCCGCAGAAGACCCACTCGGCGGGAATGACTTGTCCCAGGAAAAGCAGGAACATGCAGATCGTGCAGCAGAGCAGGCTCGAGACGCCGCAGAATTGCATGTTTCGCACCAGCCGGATGCGCCAGCGCAGGTTCTCG
Source organism: uncultured Candidatus Methylacidiphilales bacterium (assembly GCA_964657775.1). GTDB lineage: Bacteria > Verrucomicrobiota > Verrucomicrobiia > Methylacidiphilales > UBA1321 > JABDGH01. The sequence goes on from CAZZWT010000079.1 coordinate 426, forward strand.
ATCTGGTCGAGATACGACGGGTCCCGGCCCACTTTATAGTCGGCGTGCAGCTTGCGGATAACGCTGGCCAGCGCGAGGAACCGATTGGTGTAGGCGAGCAGCAGCAGCGAAACGGCCGGGAAAAAGACCGCCGGCGTGGTGAGCGTGATTTCGATGGGAGGCGTATCCATGGACATGATTAATGACTGGCTGAGGCGGTTCGCACGCGCACGAGGTAATCGCTGTCGGCCGTCGCGAGCTCCGAGATCGAGGTGGAGTGATATTCCTTGTCCTCATGCGCCTTCAGCGTGAAGGGAATCCAACTGCCATGGTTCAGCGCGTTGCCGTAGCCGTCTTTGTAAATCGTCTCGATCTCCAGCTCCAGCGTGTGGCCCGTTTTGTTCCGCAGGGCCACGAAAATGGAGAGCAGCTTGGTCGGCCCGATTTCGCCGCCGGTGCGCAGGACGGCCAGCTTGCCTTTCAGGTTGGAATCGATGACATCGACGTTATCGAAAGTCAATTCCTCGCCCGACTCGGCCATCGTCCGACTCGCGCTCAGCATCACAATCGCGACGAGGAGGAGGCTGACCCATCCCGCCTGCCTGATCGAAAGCGCACGCATGGATGGTATCGTCTCCGGTCGTCTTTACAGAGCGGTGTTTCCGGATGGCACCGAGGTTGTCGGCTGGGCCACGTTCGACTCCGGAACCGGCGGGCGATCCGGATTAGGCGGCGCCTGCTGCGGTGGTTGCTGCTGATAATTATTCGCCGCCGGCTCAGGCGCAGACTGTTGCTCTCCGGCTTCCGGGTGAATGTGATAGAGCCCGTTGTAAAGCACCGCACGGCTGTGCACATCAACGAATTCGATCTGGATCCGGTACTGGTCCGCCTCGGCATGACCGCGCATCTCGGCCAAGATTTCGTAATCGGGATCGGAAATATTTTGCACCGGCTGCTGGTGGTCGGAGGCCTTGTGCTTCTTGCCGGGAACGTAAGGCGGCAGCGTGTGCTCGAGGAACCGGAGTTTTTCGCGCGTGAGCAGGAGCAGGCGATCGCGCAGGAGCTCCGTGTAGGGCTCGGTATCAATGGGCGGGGTGACGATGCTGGTCACGCCATTGAACCGCACCAACGGGGGAACGGTGGCGCCCGAGACGGCGGGCAAGTCCATGATGGCATGGGCGAAATTCTGGCCGGCGATGGTGATGTCGCCGACTTCTTCCGCCTTGGGCAGCGGCTGGCCCTGGGGCGGCTGGGCGAGCCGCGAGCCGACCACATTGTCCTCGTCCATTTCCATGCCGGCGCAGGCGGCCAGGGTCATCGCGCAACCGGCGATGAGGAGATGTCGCCCGAGTTGCTGCGAGAGTGCGCACGTCTGCGTCCCGATCTGAGATAAAGTCATATTCGGGCACAACGTAGCAAAAGCCGTTCTCGGCGCGAACATAAAGATTGGGGCGGGGGGAAAGGTTCCGAGGTAGCCGTGTCACATCGGTTTCAACGCCAAAGGTGTTGCCATGAGCAATGCCACCGCCCCATGAGAACGTCCTTATAATTATCCCGCAGGGTTGCGCCTTTATGCCGGTTCCGTAATATGGGGTGCAGCCCTGCGCGGCGTGTTATGACTTCCCTCCCCCCACCCTCACCCCAGCCAGGCCAGCGCGCGTCACCCTATCGATGGCTCATTATCGTGCTGGGCCTCTTCATTGTCATGCTGCTTCTCTACCGATCGATCGATGATTCGTCTCCCGGCAAAATCGAATTGCGCAAGATCTCCTCTGTGCCGCCGTTTGCGTTGACGGAGCGCAGCGGCAAAACCATTACCAATCACGACTTGTCCGGAAAAATCTGGGTGGCCAGTTTTATTTACACGACCTGTCCGGGCCCCTGCCCGATCATCACGGCGGGCATGGCGAAGGTGCAGGACGCGGTGGCGAATGAGCCGAACGTGCAGCTTGTCTCGTTCACGGTCGACCCGGAGACCGATACGCCGGCGGTGTTGGCAAAGTACGCCGACTCCTATCACGCCGACGTGAACCGGTGGTGGTTTCTCACCGGCAGCGAGAAGCAGATGTACGATTTGATCCTGAACGGTTTTCACATCGCGGTGGAGGACAACACCGGCAAGCCGCCGCAGGACGGGCAGTACAAGGTGACGCACAGCACCTATCTGGTGCTAATCGACGGCGATGGCACGGTGCGCGGCTTTTATGATGGGACCGGCGACGATGGCCGCGCGGGACTTCTGCGCGACATCCAGGTACTAGAGAAGGAAACGGGAAAATGAGCGCTGTGGTGAACACCGGGACGATTAATGAGGCGCGCACGCCCGTGAGCGTGGTGGCGCTAATCATCGGCATTAGCGCGGCGGCGAGCGCGTTTCTTTTTTGGCTGATTTATTTTCACGCGCCGGTCGATGTCGCCGGGACGGAGCTGGCGTTTCTGCCCGCGCTCGATGCGCTGCTGAACGCCCTCGCCGCGATCGCGCTCGTCGTGGGGTTTGCGTACATCCGCTCGGGAAAAATCGCAGCGCATCGCGCATCGATGTTCGTCGCTTTTATCTTCTCCTCGATCTTTCTCGCGGCCTACATCACCAACTATGCGCTGCATGGCGATATCCATTTCCAGGGCCAGGGTGGAATCCGGTGGGTTTATTTTCCGCTGTTGTTTTCGCACATCATTCTCGCCGTGGTGGCGCTGCCGATGGTGCTGATCACGTTCTTCCTTTCGCTTAGCGGACGTTTCCCGGCGCATCGCAAACTCGCACGCTGGACGTTTCCGATTTGGCTCTATGTTTCGGTCACGGGCGTCGTTGTTTATTTGATGCTGGCCGCTTATCGCTAGATGGCTTGGGGCTGGGGGACGAATGGGACTTATGGGACGGATGGGACTGTAGTTAACAAACGGAATTTTCGTCCCATAGGTCCCATTCGTCCCATAGGTCCCACAAACCTGGTCGCGGGCTCATTTGAAAAACCTCCGCTCGCTATTTTCCCGAGACCGTGTACGGTTTCCCTTACGAAGAAAAACAGGGTGGCCCTAGACAACGGCAAAAGCTGGATTAGGGTTTCCCCATCGGTCTCGAAGTGCTCTTTGAACATTTTAGCTGAAGGCCCCCCACGACCTGACTTGAGGTCGCCTTCGGCACACGCTTTACCCTGGGGTGTACGTGATGCGAGCCTATGTCTTTCGTCCTATAAACACGACCTAGGAGGCATTAAGTCGCAGGTTTAAACGCCACGCCTTCGCTGGAAGGCGGGATCTCCTCGACCGTCTCCGACCTATAGTGAGGGTCGAAAGTCCTGCACGCCACGGCTCTCCCGGGGTAATATCTTTTCGCCGCATGCTCCTGCTTTTTTGCAGTCGTAGCGTGGGGCGAATTTTTTTGGCCCACATATCCGATTTTCTATGCACCGTTTAAACACTTCTCTACTTGTGGTGTTGGCACTTTCACTTTGTGCCTGCGAAACTAGTAAGACGGTAACCCAAGACCCAGCTACGCTGAAAAGCTACCAAAAGGATGCTCGTCGCGGCGTTTTCACCGTCAAAGGCAGCGTTTATCATCCCGGGACCTTTTCGCTTAAATCTGGAGAGTCTATCCCGCTTTCGGAAGCGCTAAGAAAAGCTGGTGGCACTATTTCTGGCGACTCATTCGATAGTGGAGCGAGCCTCACCAACATTAAAGTTTACCGGATCGACGACGGGGCGGTAGTCGCTTACACGTTAGATGTCTGGCACGAGACAGACGGTAAGGATTTTTTAATCAAGACGGGTGATCATATCTATGTCCCCGAGGTTATCTTTTGATTTCATTGGCGAACTTTCACGGCGCTGCATATCTTAGGTTATGTCGCGTGCACTTTGGGCCTTGATGGTTGCATCCCTTCTTTTTTTCGCCGGTTGCGCTTCGGATGCGCGCATCACTTCCACCGATCCTTACACCGCCCAGCAATCGGGCTTTTACAGCGTGCACGGTGCGGTCATCCATCCCGGCAGCTTCAATCTTCCCGCCGGCGAATACCTAACGCTGCGGCAGGCGATCCAGCGCAGCGGCGGCTTCAAACCGGGCAACGAATGGGACGATGGCGGCAATCCCGACGCGGTGCGCGTCTCGCGGCTGATCCATGGCTCGGTCGTGCAGGTCACCCTCCACGCCACTCCGGGTGGAGCGGATGAAGGCTTCCTCATTCACCCCGGCGACTCGATCTTTGTGCCGAAGCGGACCTTTTCTTCCCCCGTGCCCGTGCCGCTGCCTTACGCCAGCTGAGGCGAGCTGATCGCAAGCTGATATTGTCTTTGCGCCAATTCCCCGCTATAGCTTGGCGCTTTCCATGTCATTCCTCGTCCAGAAATATGGCGGCACCTCGGTGGGCAATCCCGAGCGCATCCGCAATGTCGCCAGCCGTGTCGCCGAGTCGCACAGGGCCGGGCACAAGCTTGTCGTCGTCGTCTCCGCTATGTCGGGCGTCACCGATAGCCTGATCAAGCTCGCGCGCGAAGTGAACCCCGACGCCACCGCGCGCGAGGTCGATGTCCTCCTCGCCACCGGCGAGCAGCAGACCATCGCGCTGCTGGCGCTGGCGTTGCATGGGGTGGGCATCCCGGCCGTCTCGCTGACCGGCGCGCAGGCCGGCATCGTCACCGATCGCTTTCACACCAAGGCGAAGATTCTCAACATCACGCCGAAGAAGGTGCACGAGCATCTTGGTTCGGGTCACGTCGTCATCGTTGCCGGCTTTCAGGGCCAGAACGAGGACGGGCATATCACCACGCTGGGCCGCGGCGGTTCGGACCTGACGGCAATCGCGATGGCCGCAGCGTTGAAGGCCGACAAGTGCGAGATTTATACCGACGTGGACGGCGTCTACACCGCCGACCCGCGCGTGGTGCCGAACGCGAAGAAGATCCAGGAAATTTCGTATGACGAAATGCTGGAGCTGGCCAGCCTGGGCGCGAAGGTGATGCAGGCGCGCTCTGTCGAGTTTGCCAAAAAATTCAAAGTGAAGTTTGAGGTCCGTTCCAGCTTCAACCATAATCCCGGAACGGTCATTACAGAGGAGCACGCAGCCATGGAAGATGTCGTTTTACGCGGAGTGAGCCTGGAAAAAAACCAGGCCAAAGTCACCATCATCGGCGTGCCGGATAAACCCGGCGTGGCCGCGGGCCTCTTTTCCGCGCTGGCCGAGGCGGGCACGAACGTGGACATGATCGTGCAGAACGTGTCGCTGGCCGGCACGACCGACCTGACGTTTACCATCGGCAAGGACGATCTGCCCGCGGCGCGCAAGGTGATCGAGGCGCAGGTGGCCAAGATCGGCGCGAAGAATCACACGGCGCAGGATGGCATCAGCAAGCTCTCGGTCGTGGGCATCGGCATGCGCTCGCACACCGGGGTGGCGGCGACGCTCTTCAAGGCACTGGCCGAGGCGGGCATCAACATCCAGATGATCACGACCAGCGAGATCAAGATTTCCGTCATCATCAACGAGGGCGAAGGCGCGCGCGCGACCCAGGTGGTGCACGACGCATTCAAGCTCGGCACCTAAGCCGCGCGAGGGACGAGGGGATTTGTGCAGCTAGGTTACGTCATTCTTTATGTGCCCAATGTGGCGGCCACCGTCGAATTTTACCAGGCGGCATTCAAGCTGGAGCTTCGATTCATTCACGACAGCGGCCACTACGCGGAGATGGAGACAGGCGCGACCGCCCTGGGCTTCGCCAACGAAAAATTCACGCCAACCAAGGGGCTCTTCACCTCCAATCGACCGGGGCACCAGGCGGCCGGCGCGGAAATCGCGCTGGTGAGCGAGGATGTGGAGCGGAGCTTCGAGCGGGCCGTCAATTACGGCGCAAAGATTGTGCTGCTGCCGGTGAGGAAACCTTGGGGGCAGACCGTCTGCTACGTGAAGGACAACAACGGATTCCTGGTCGAGATTTGCAGCGCGATGAAGTGAGCCTTACCGGCTCGCCTTCTTCTTGTCTTCAACGGCCTGCTTCAACTCCGTAAAGTCCCTGCCGACCTGGCTGTCCATGTCGATCGTCATCCGGTCTTCGGTAAAAGTGATGCCGCGGCTGGCAAAATCGATCTTGTCGTTGTCCAGGCACACCTTGATGTAGGGATAGACGATCTTGCTGAAGAGCGTCAATCCGCCTTGCTCGCCGAAATCGCGCACGGTGTTCTCAAACGCCGAGCGCGCGCCGTCCCAGTCCTGCGCCTTGATCTTCTCATTGATGGCATCGGCCCCCGCCGCGATGCCGAGATCAAATCCCTCGCTCCGATTTTGCAGGATGATGTCCTTCAGCACGCCGTCCGCATCCGGGTCGCCCGCCGCTTTCAAGTCGAGGTAAAGCCGTTTCTGCCCCTCGACCTTCATCTCCGGGTAGGTGCTGAATTGGTTCATCCAGTCCTGATAAAACTTTTTCTTCTTGTCGATGTCGGCGCCTTTCTCGATCACTTCCGCCTTCAGGCGCCAGGTACCGGACAACTCCGGCATGATCGACATCGCGTCATCGAGGATGGCCGGATAGGAAGCATCCTTCACGTGCAGTTGCGCCCAGGAAAGCGCGGTCATCGCGGGCAAAAAGTTCGGGCTCTTGGCGCCATGCTTGAAGAAATTTTGCAGTACCGAGTCATCGATCGGCTCCCACGTCTGCGGATCGACGGCGAAGCCCTTGGGATAATCCTGCTGCTCGTAGCGCCCGCAATCGAGCTCCCACTTGTTGGAGTTGGAAAGATAACCAAACCACGCATGGGCGCCATCAACGCCGAAACCGGTGAAGCGGATCGTCGGAATGCCGCGCCCCTTGCCGAGCGTGTCGGCATAGTAAGCCTGGTCGATGCAGATGCCGCCTTTCGTCTCGATGTCGCTCAGCAGGTAGGAACCGTTGGGCCAATTGTAGACCCAGTTGTTGTTGCCGATGCGATTCGTGTCGTACTTGATGGCAAAGAAGGCATCGCTGAATTGCGAGTAGGAGATGCGGTTCTTCTGCGCATATTCCAGCTCGGACAACTTCACCTGGCTATCGACGAGGAACTTGAGGTTATCGAAACTGAGTTGCGCGATATCGCGGTCCAGCTTCTTGTCACGATTCGACTGCACGTAGAAGTGGAACCGCTGAACGACATCCAGATCGCCGATCGGCACCGACGCGTGGTCCACCTGGCGGTGCGGCCACCAGTCGGGGAACGGCTGGTCCCAGACCAGGCTGTAGGCCACGCCGAGCGCGGCGTACTCGTGCAAGTCGGCCGGGTTGGCCTGCGCGAGATGGATGAGATTCTTCAGGGCCTCGGTTTTGACATCGCGCGGGCTCAGCTTCTCGATGAAGAGATGCGAGACGCTGACGTCGTGGCCCAGCACGATGAAGGTGGCGAGATTCGCCGGGTCGCTCAGCACATCGGGGCTGTCGAGTCCGAGCCGGATCCAGGCCAAGTGTTCCGACCACGCTTGAAAATCGCTGTCGGAAAAGACGTGGACCCCATCACGCTTGTAGTCCGCCTCGAGCTGGGCCTGCAACGCATCCGCGGCGGCGGGCCAGAGATCAGGCGTCGGGTTTTTATCCCACCACGCCTTTTGCGTCGAATCGCTCCACGAGGGCAACGCCAGCGCGGGTGCCTGCGAAAAAACGAATTGCGCTGGAGTCAGTCCAGCGACCAGCGCGAGAAAAAGAAGCGCCAGTTGTTTATGCATGAGGAACGATCCGGAAAGGTCCGCTCCTCAATCTACCACAAGGCAACCCTGTCGGGCGACGATAGCGTCTTACTTCTTGGCAGCGGGCTTGGCGGTAGCGGCCTTTTCAGCAGCGCGCTTGGCAATGATGCGATCGTTTTTGACTGCGCGCTTGGCGCGGTTGCGAACCTGTTTACGTCCTGGATAGTCTCCCATAGGCGGGAGATCATGCCACGTTCGCGGGTGACGGCAAGGTTTTAACAGGAAGACGTGAAGGAATGAAGGAATTGAAATGGCAGGGACGGCAGTCCCCTGCCGTCCGTCGAATCTCCACGGACGCGAGGGGACTCGCGTCCCTACCTGATCAAGAATGGGCCGCGCCGATTTCCTCGAGCAAATACCTATTCAGATTCATCCCGAGATCGAGATGCGACACCGGGAAGGTTTCATTGGGACTGTGCGCATTACAATCGTTCAGTGCGAAGCCAAGGAGGAGCGTGTCTGCTTTGAGGATGGTCTTGAAGTCGGCGACGATGGGGATGCTGCCGCCTTCGCGGATGAGCGCCGGCTTCTTGCCGGGGAAAAGACGACCGAGCGCCTTCTGCGCGGCCATGCCGTAGCCCGCGTTGGGATCGACCAGATAGGGCTCGCCGCTGTGGCCGGGCACGATGTGGAGCTTCACCGAAGGCGGTGCGTTCTGGTGAAAATAATCCTGCACGATCGCGATGATCTTCGCCGGATCCTGGTCCGGTACGAGGCGGAAAGTGAACTTCGCCATCGCCTTGCTGGGCAGGACGGTCTTCGTCCCCTCGCCCTGGTAGCCGCCGCCGATGCCGTTGACCTCCGCCGTTGGCCGGCCCCAGATGCGCTCCAGCGCCGTGTAGCCCTTTTCGCCACGCAGCGCGGGTGCGCCGGTCATGCGCAGCAGCTCGACCTCCTGCAACGGCGAATGCTTCCACGCCTTGCGTTCCCACGGCGCGAGGGCCTTCACATCGTCGTAGAAACCGTCGAGGTTCACCTTCAGGTTTTTGTCGTGCAGCCCGGCGATCAAGCGCGCCAGCACCGTCGCGGGGTTTTCCACCGCGCCACCAAACATCCCCGAGTGCAAGTCGCGGTCCGGTCCCGTCACGGTGACCTCGACCGCCGCGAGTCCGCGCAGGCCGTAAGTAAACGTCGGCTGTCCCGGCGCGACCATCGACGAATCGGAAATCGCCACGACATCGCAGGTCAACTCCTCGCGGTGCGCGACCAAAAACGGCGCGAGATTCGGGCTTCCGATTTCCTCCTCGCCCTCCACCAGAACGATGAGATTCACCGGCAGATCGCCCTTCTCCTTCATCGCCTGCTCGATGCCGAGGATGTGCGCGAAAATCTGTCCCTTGTTGTCACTCGCGCCGCGCGCGGTGATGAGGCCGTTCTCGATGCTGGGGTTGAACGGCGGACGCTTCCATAGGTCCAGCGGGTCAACCGGCTGCACATCATAGTGGCCGTAAAGCAGGACGGTCGGGCGTCCCTCCTTATGTGGCCCGCGCGCGACGATGATGGGATGCCCCGGCGTCTCGTGCTGCACCGCGTCGAGGCCGATGGCGGTGAGCTTGGTCTTCAGCCAGTCAGCGCAGGCGAGAACCTGGTCTTTATAATTGGAATCCGTGGAGATGCTGCCGAAGCGGAGGAAATCGACGAATTGGTTGAGAGCGACGTCTGTGGGCATGGCGTAAAAGGCAGCGGAGTTTGATAATGATTTTAATGATTATGATGATGGATTGGGGTGAAAAGGGAGTTTTCCGCCCTTATCATCCCAATCATCTCCATCATGATAATCATTATCTAAAAAATCCAGCATCCGTCACTTCGGCAGCGCGTCCGAATCGCGCATAGGATTCGTCTGCATATCGCCGGGGGATTGGCCGCCAGTGCCGATGAAGTTCTGGCAATTCCAGATGTCCCAGGACTTATCGAAGTCGGGCAAGGGCGGGTCGTCGATCGGTGTCACCGTGGCGAAATTTTTGACGATATCGGCGGTGGGCGGATCGGCCGGCGTTTCCGGGTTGGTCGAGTGACTGATGTAGAGAGCCGAGTCGTTCGGCGAGGCCTGCTGCTCATAGCCCGGCCAAAAATCAAAATGGGTGATCGCCTTGTTTCGGCTGGCGACATAGACCAGCGGATTACGTGGCAGGTAAAAGCTCAACGCGCTCGCGGTCTCGGGGCTGTCCGCGATGATCAAGGTCGCGCCCTCATCCCGCTGCAGGCCCTGCACCACATCCGCGAGGTTGCGCCACGAGACATGCCGCTTCTCGGACACGAAGCTGGTGACGTTTTCGCCGCTCTGCGTGCGGCGAAATTGGTAGCCGTGGCCATCCGGCTTGGCCGCGAAGTAGAAGGGGTCCAGCCCCGCCAGCGATTGCATGGCGGCGACGGCCAGTACAGTCGCAGCGATCCATTGCACCCTGCGATCGGTCGACGTCAGGCGCGCCATGTAGCAACCGACCAGAAGGAGCAAGGGCAGGAAAAGCGCCGGCACCAGCTCGAAATGACCTTCATGAAAGAAAGCGGCCAGATTCTGCCAGATCAAGCCCGGCATGGCGAGACAGACCAGCAGGCCGAAGCGCGGGTCTTGCCACAATTGTTTCCCCAGCCGTTGCATCACGACGCCAAGGACGAGAAAGAAAAGCGGGCAGAGATAGAAAATCTCCAGCCAGATAAACTCGAAGCCGTGGTTGAGCGAGAACTCATGGGTCAGCGGCAGTGCGTTGATCAGGCGCACATGCGCGACATCGGTGACCTGCGATCCATGCCACCACCAGACCAGCGGCGCGACGAACAGGCTGCTGAAAAGCACCGTGCCCCACAGCCAGCTTTCATG
>CAZZWT010000080.1:0-4785 GCA_964657775.1 uncultured Candidatus Methylacidiphilales bacterium
TCTCGCACGGGCAGGTAGCCGGCGCAGGCCCTTGCGCCGGGCCGGTTGCGCGAGTCCGGGCGACCGCTAAGACTCGACGTGCCCCGACCAAGCAGAAAGCGAGACCCCCATCGGCCCTGTAGCACGCAATGAGATGTGAAAATGCTTATTTTTTGGAAAATAAATTCGCTCTATTAATAATTTTCGACATTCTTTCGCATCCAATTTCCGTGTCCGAGCGAATTGAAAAATGGCCGTGAAACTCCCCAAGCTCACCTCTATCTTATTGCTGGCGACCGCCTGGCTCACGCTCCACACGTGTGTTTATGGCCAGCAGGAAACCATCGTCCATTCCTTCGGCGACGGCAGCGTGGCCAATGACGGCACGGTACCCCTCGCTCCGCTTATCTTGGGAAGCGACGGCAATTTTTACGGAACGACAAAAACAGGCGGAACGGCAGGACAAGGGTGCGTCTTTAAGATGACGCCTTCAGGCACCGTTACGATTCTCCACAGCTTCGGCGACGGAAGTGCCGTTCAAGATGGCGCACAACCCGCCACGGCCTTGCTCCAAGGCTTGGACGGTAACTTTTATGGTACGACCGAAGAGGGCGGTTCCACCGTCGGCAGCGGTACTTATTATGGTCTCGGCACCATCTTCAAAATGACGCCGCAGGGCGCGGTGACCATTCTGCATAACTTCGGCGATGGAACCGTGGCTGCGGATGGCGAGCTTCCGGGGTCCACCAATTTCGCAGTGGGGTCAACAAACTTTCTCCTATCGGGTGGCGCCCTCATTCAGGGCCCGGACGGAACGTTGTACGGCACGACCTATTATGGCGGCGTCAGCTTTGGCGTGGCTTTCAAGCTGACGACCCAGGGAACTTACTCCATTCTTCACGAATTTGGAGACGGCAGCGTGGCGTCCGATGGCGACTATCCCGTGTCCGCACTGACCTTGGCGGCCGATGGGAGCCTCTACGGAACAACTCCGTTCGGCGGCATAAATGATTATGGAACTGCTTTCAAAATTACGTCGCAGGGGGTCTACTCGATCTTGAAGAGCGGTGTCGGGCAGCCTGTCGGCTACCTGACCCAGGGATCCGACGGGAATTTCTACGGCCAATACTCCACTCAAAATGGAGCCATCTATCTCCTCAAGCCTGGCGGGCAGCTAACCCTCCTCTATAGCTTCCAATTTAGCAATGATATCAGCTCGCCGGTGGGTGGACTCATCCAGGCCAGTGACGGAAATTTTTACGGCTTAGCTTCCACCGGTGCGTTCTATCTGTCGCCAGATGGACGGGTCGTCCTTCTGCACCAGTTTGGTGATGGCAGCGTGGCCCAAGACGGCACCGGGCCAAACGGAAACCTTGTCCAAGGCCCGGATGGTTGCTTCTACGGAACGACTCAAGCCGGCGGATCGGCCGGGTTGGGGACAGTCTTCAGGATCAAGCCTAGCCTGCCTCGCATGACAAGCCCATTTAGCGCCAGCGGCTCGGTCTCCCTGCCTTTCTCCTTTCAGGTTACCGCCACCGATTCTCCTACGACCTATGCGGCAACCAATCTGCCCGACGGACTCTCCATTAATGCCATCACCGGCCTTATCACGGGAACACCTACGACAGTGCAAACCAAGGCTATCACCCTCACCTTCACCAACGCCTTTGGCTCCACTACCTTTCCACTGACGATCACCGTCGGTCCCCTGCAGGTCCCGGACGTCACCAGTGTCCTGACGGGGTACGGTAGCGTTGGAACCAATTTCACCTACCAAATCCAAGGCTCGAATAATCCCACCAGCTTCAGCGCATCGGGCCTCACCGGCACGGGCCTTTCCCTTGATCCGGCTTCGGGAATTATCTCCGGCACGCCGAGCGCCACGGGAACTTTTACCATCGGCCTCACGGCGACAAATGCCACCGGAACGAGTACCACAGCCAACCTTTCCCTCCAGGTTCTCGCCGCGCCGCCGACCTTGAGCCAGGAATACAATCTCCTCCACCTTTTCCTCGATGGTTCGGTCCCGAATGAGGGACAAAACCCCTCGGCGCTCATCCAAGGTTTCGACGGGGATTTTTACGGTGTTACGCGCGGAACAGGTTCCTACGACGGAACCCTCTTTCGAATGACACGCCAGGGTAAAACCTCCATTTTGTACACCTTTCCTCTCTATGCCGGTATCACGACCTTGATCCAGGCTGCCAATGGCGACTTTATCTTAACGGGCGGTGGGGCCGTGTTTCGGTACACGCCATCAGGGGTGTTCAGTCTGATTAAGGCCTTTGGCGGATTAAACACGATCGTCCAAGCGTCTGACGGAAACTTTTACGGAACCACCCGTGGCGACGGCGCAACTTCTGGAGGTACGTTTTTCAAGATGACCCCCAGCGGGAGCGTCACGATTTTACGTAACTTTAATTTCAACCAGCCTTACAGTCCATTGATTCAGGGAGCAGACGGTAATTTTTATTTCACCGGCGCTAACGGTCTTGGCTCGGCCAGCATTTATAATTTATCCGCAGTCTACCGGCTCACGCCGCTGGGGGGTCTCACTGTCCTTCACTCTTTCAACAGCGGAACGCCGGCTTCCGATGGTGGTGAGCCGATCGGGGGTTTGGTGCAGGGACCCGATGGCAACTTCTACGGCACAACAACTCTTGGCGGTACTGCTTCGAAGGGCATGGTCTATGTCATTACACCGCAGGGTGCCTTAACTATCCTGCACAGCTTTCATGACGGGAGTGTGAGCAATGACGGCATCAACCCCTCGGCGACTCTCCTCTTGGGCAAGGATGGCAACTTCTATGGCACGACGGACCTGGGCGGAACCGCAGGGCAAGGCACTATCTTCCAAATAACCCCGCAGGGAACCGAGACGATCATTCATAATTTTGGGGATTCCAGCGTTCCGCATGATGGTCTCCGCTATGATTTTCCTTTTGACAGTACAACGGACTATACCAATGGCTACCTTCCCAGCCTCATCCAAAGTACGGACGGGAATCTCTACGGGATTACAGGGGCTGGCGGCGTCGGATATGGAACCGTCTACTCCATCCAGGCCATGCTACAGCCATCTCACGTGCCCATCTTTACGGGCGCGGCGTATCAGGCCTCCGCCCTCCTCGCCCCCATCAGCTTTACGCCCAAGGCGCTATTCGGCGTTTCCGGCTCCGGCGTTGAAAACGGGAACATCGTGCGTCCTCAGCCTGCCGGCTTCATGGCGGAGCTTGCTTCCCTCGTCACGAACATCTTCCACCCCGCCGCATCTGTGACCAACTGGACGCTCGATGGAACGTTGCCGAGCTTCCTCACCTTTGACTCCACCTCGGGCACCATCAGCGGCACGCCCATTCAAGCGGGCACCTTCAACTTCACCATGACGCCCCATAACGCCGTCGGCACGGGTGCGCCAACGACCGTCACCCTTTACATCGATGTTCCGCCTGGAATTAACAGCGCCCTTACGGCCAGCGGCGTCGCCGGCAGCCCGTTCCAATATCAAATCACCGCCATCCCCGTGGCCGTCTCCTACGGCGCCGCCTTTCTGCCCGGCTGGCTCACCGCCGACCCGAATTCGGGCACCATCTCCGGCACGCCTCCCGCCGCAGGCACCTACGTCTTCGATGCCTTCGCCGCCACCCTCGCGGGGCAGGCCGTCCAGCCCGTTATCCTGACCGTGACCGGCGGCTCCTCCTCCGCCCCCACCATCACCAGCCCCGCCACCGCCGCTGCGTCGGTTGGCGCTTCCTTCAGTTACACGATCACTACGAATCCGGCGGCGACGAGCTTCACCGCGTTCACCCTGCCTACCGGCCTCCTTTTCGATGCGTCCTCCGGCACCATCCTCGGCACGCCCACCGCCACCGGCGTCTTTCACGTCCCCATCACCGCGACCGATGCCAGTGGATCTTACGCCTCCATTCTGACGCTGACCATCGCTCCGCCCGCGGGGCCAGTCCTGGCCAGCACGCTCGCCGTCACGGCTGCCCAAGGTTCTCCCTTTTCGTATGTCATTCCCGCTTCCGGCAGCGTGACATCCTATGACGAAAACGGCGCGCTTCCGCCCGGGCTCACGTTCAACTCCACGACCGGCGTCATCTCCGGTACGCCGACGACCTCCGGCACGTTCCCCATTACCGTCACGGCCAGCAACAGTTCAGGCTCCAGCATGGCCTCGCTCAACCTCGTGGTCGGAACTTTCACCCAGTACTCCGATTGGGCCAGCGACCATCACGTTGTGGGTGGGAGCACCGACAAGCCGCAAGGCGACGGCGTGCCCAATCTCCTGAAGTACGTCTTTAACATCAACCCCTCGGCGCCGATGAGCGCAAGGGATCGCGCCGGGCTGCCCACCGTGGGCTCTATCTCGTCGGGAGGTAATACCGTCCTGACGCTGACCTATCGCCAGTATGCGCTGCAAACCGGGACTGCCGTCACCGTCCAGACCTCCACCGACTTGCAGGCGGGAAACTGGAGCACGCCAGGAAATCTGACCCTATCGCAGGTGGGCACGGATGCGATCACGGGCGATCCCATCATGCAGGCGCAGGTCCCTGTCACCAGCCCGAAGCAATTCATTCGGCTGAACGTGACCCAGCCGTAAAACGGCAGTTGCTTGGCACCGGACGCTTCCAAAATTTGCTGCGTTATCTAGATTTGCTAAAAAGATCGGAAATTTAGCAAGCCGTGGAAACCCCCGGCTTCGCCCCATGCTTGAACGCGCCCGTGGCGAGGAAGCGGGCGATCTGCGCCGCGCACCTCCGGGAGAAGAGCATGCCGAAGTGGTTCAACCGGATCGTG
>CAZZWT010000080.1:4795-10923 GCA_964657775.1 uncultured Candidatus Methylacidiphilales bacterium
GTCTCATCGAGCAGGATGACGCCGTCCGTGGGACTCGGGTGTGAGGGGAACAGCGCGCCGACGCCGAAGGGGAACGTGCCGGCGATGACGCCGAACTCGCGGGTGCCATGCCAGACGGGATCGACCGGGCGCGCGATCCAGTCCGCCACGGTGCGGCCGATGGCCAACCGGCCGAGCCACGGAATGAGCCGGTAATAGCGGCGCCCCACCCAGCAATCAGCCAGCGGCGAGCCAATGGCGACGAGACGGCCCGGGCGCGGATCGGGGTCTTGCTCAAAGACCTGCCGAATGAGGACGCCGCCCATGCTGTGACCGATGAGGTGGACGGTGTCGCCCTCGGTCTCGCGCACGAATCTGGCCAGGCGGCGCGCGTTTTCGTCCAAGCCCAGAGTCATGGAGCGGTAGCGGAATTGCCGTACGCGGTAGCCGAGCCGACTCAGGCGGCGGCGCAAGACGTTCATCTCCCACCCGCGCACGATGGCCCCGTGGACACAAACGACCGTGGTATTGCTGGCCGGCGCGAGCGCCCATTTTGGTTCCAGCCGGCGTTCGGTCATGGGGGAAAGATAGTCAGGTTGGGCGAGGTTGCCATGGTTAAGTTCTGGGTGGGCGGGAATAGGACTGATAGGTCGTATCATTCTTCTACGACCTATCAGTCCTCCAACCGCGAACTCCGCAAGTACTGCCGACCGCAGGTCCCACTCCTCTATTGTCATGGACCACGACCCGCGATAGCCTCCGCGCATGGGGCGAATCGACGATGCACTCCAGGCGCTGCAAGCGACCGAGGATGGAACCGAGCGCGCGCTGCAATTGGCGGGCCTGATCTCGACGCTGTTCAAGATCAAGAACGTCAGCCTCGTCGTCATCGGCCAGCTCGCGTTCGATAGCTATGCGAATACCGCGTCGCCTTACCCGGAGGTGGAGCTCGCGCCTTTCGTCGGGGATCTCACGCCGCGCACGATCCTGGAAATCATGCGCGGGCAGCTTTATGGGCAGGGCTCGCTTTATTATTGGATGGTGGCGGGCGTGCCGGTACGCTTCGTGCACGATGACGGCATCGAAAAGCGCGACCTCTGCCGCGACTTCACGACCGATCACGGCGTGGTGAAGTTGATGCCGGTGGAGGAAATCGCGGCGGACCGCATCCTGGCCTCGGTGCATCCGTCGCTGGATAACGATGCGCATGAGCAGGCGCATCATCTGTTGGTCAACGGCCTGGCCGATACCTTCCATATGGATTGGACGGTGCTGCATGCGCTCTGTCACCGGCCCGATTATCGCGTGGGCGAAGAGTTGGCGAAGATGCGCCTGGCGGCGAAGAAGGAGGTCGATGCGCTGGGTGTGGGCCGCGATCACGTAGGCGAAACGGGGAAGTTGCCGTCACTGGCGGAACTGCGCGGGGATTCCGAGCTTGGACACGAACCCGTAGCGGAGCCCGCCGCCGAAGATTCTGCCCCACACGAAGCCGAATCGCCCGCGACCACTGAACCGCAGTCCGATGGCGAAGCGGTTCGTTAGGACCGGGCCGCCGGCTCAATGCGAATTCTTGTGGCGGGTCGAGCGCGCCCGCACTTCCATCACCTCCGGATAGGCGCGCGTTTGATCGGCATAGGTGTTGCCTCCGAGATCGCGTCCGCGCGCGAGGTAGACCTGGTGCGCGCCTTTGAAGTCGGCGTACTTCACCGCGCTTGAAGTGAAGCGGATGGTCCAGCCACAGCGACGCAGGCTGGAGGTGTTCGCATCGGAGCCGTGCTGGATGCGGCCGTCGTGGAGCGAGCACTGGTTGGGCTGAAGCTCGACGTGAACGCGGCGGGCATCATCGCGCTGCGACTCGATAATCTCGGTCGGGAAAACGTTTTGGGCCTCATCGACCTTATCGTAGTCGGAGAAGCCCTGCTGGGCCTCGCGATGCGTGCGCGGGATGACCATCATGCAGCCGTTTTCCTTCAGCGAGGGATCGAGCGCGAGCCAGACAGTGACGACCTCCATCGGGTTGATCAGGCCGCGCCAGTAGGCAGAATCTTCGTGCCAGGGAACGCGCCGGCCGTTGCCCTTCGGCTTGCAGATGAAGTGAGTGGAAAAGAGCGCGAGATCGTGTCCCAAAATCGGCTCAACGAGATTGAGGATGTGGTCGTCGAGCGCCCATTCGAATAACTCCGGATGCATGAAATGGGGCACGTCCATCGCCTCGGGACGCTCGCCCTCCGGCAAATCGGCGAGGATCTTTTCAAAGCAAGCCTTGAGGCCGTTGAATTTCGCCTGGGGCAAAACCGGTTTTGTATAGATAAGGTAGCCATCCCTGCGGAAGGCATCGACTTGCTGGGCATTGAGAAGAGGTTCGACTAGACTGGTTGTCATGTGATGGACGTTATCGGAGTTTCCGAGGTATTTCTTCTTATGCCGTGACATTTTCTTATGCTAAGGTGATGGATGCTGAATTTGCGCTGGAAGCAGATCGCCGGAACATCGCCCTTTCACGCAGCTCGGGCGTCGTGGTCGCGGACGCAATCGCTGGCCTATCACGGCCATGACTTCGCAGAGCTTTTTTGGATCGACGCGGGACGTGCGAGCCATCGGATCAACGGCGGATCGCAACCGCTGCTCCCGGGGTGTCTGGTGCTGATGCGTCCCGCGGATTGCCACGGCATCGATCCCGAGGGCGACGAGGAACTAAGGCTCACCAACATCGCATTTCCTCAGGCGACGCTCGATTCCTTGCAGACACGCTATTTCCCCCGGCAGGCCTGGGCGTTTTGGCAAGGCGAGAAATTGCCGGCGACATGGCAAGTCGAGCCAGGCCGGTTGCATCGGTTCAATCGCTGGGCCGACGACCTGGCCCGAGCTCCGCGCGAGTCGCTGCACATCGATCGGTTTCTCCTGAATGTGCTGGCCGAGCTGAGTCTCGACCGCCACGACGCATTGCCTGAGGGCACGCCGGCTTGGCTGGCGAAAGCGTGCCACGCCATCCAGAAGCCGGAGCACTTTTCTGGCGGGGCGGCGCGGTTCCTCGGCCTGTGCGGACGCAGCCGCGAACATGCCTCGCGCGTCGTCCATCAGTACCTGGGCGTCACGCCGACCGATTATGTCAACGACATCCGTATGGCCTATGCCATGCGCCAGTTGGAGATGGGCGACCGGGAAATTCTGGAGATCTCGCTCGACTGCGGAATCGAGAACCTGAGCCACTTTTATTCCCTGTTTCGGGCACGGGCGAAGATGACGCCTCGCGCGTATCGGCTGGCGCATCGGAAACCTCTGTAACTCTGTAAAGAAGCTAGCGGCGCTGGTCCTGCGCCGGACCTGTCTCGCGGCGGGACAGCTTAGGTATTCGAATCAAACAATAGCTTCACGAGTCAAAGCCCTTCGCGCGTGCTCGCGCCACGGCTCCCTGCGCAAGGGCCTGCGCCGGCTACCTTTCTTCATCCAACCGGTCTTGAAATCGGCGCATTGCTCGCCTTGTCGAATTTTTTCAAGTGGGAGCTCCTACCACGCTTGACTCACCTTGCTCCGCTGATAGCCTCGACTCTCCCCCTCCAAAAGAATTCCTCTTTTTATGTCCAAAAAATCCAAGAAAAAATTGAAGAAAAAAGAACGCGTTTCCATTCTCAAAGCCGCCCCCAACTCCCGCAAGGCGGAAAAGCCTTCCAAAAAGAAGACCGCGGCGAAAGTCGTTCCTGAGCGCAACGGCCATGCGGCGGCCAAGGTCAAGAAGGGCCGGCTCGTTTATTTCTTCGGTGATGGACGGAGCGACGGCGATGGCAAGATGAAGGCGCTGCTCGGCGGCAAGGGCGCGAACCTCGCGGAAATGACGCGCATCGGCCTGCCGGTGCCTCCCGGCTTTACGATCACGACCGAAGTCTGCACCGCGTTCAACGCCCACGGCAAAACGTTGCCGAAGGAAATCGACGCGCAGATCGACGATGCCATCAAGCGCATCGAAAAGATTCTCGGCAAGGGCTTCGGCAGCCTGAGCAACCCGCTCCTCTTCGCCGTCCGCTCCGGATCGCGCGATTCCATGCCGGGCATGATGGACACGATTCTGAACCTCGGCCTCAATGACGAAACCGTCCAGGGCCTCATCGCCGTCAGCGCCAACGAGCGCTTCGCGTATGACTGCTACCGCCGCTTCATCCAGATGTACGGCGACGTCGTCATGGGCGTGCAGACCCGCCCCGGCGAGCATCACGAGCCCTTCGAGCAGGTCATCTCCGGCCTCAAGGCCGAAGTGTTTCCGGGCCGCAAGGATGTCTCCGACACCGAGCTCGATGCGTCCTCGCTAAAGGAACTCGTCGTCCGCTTCAAGAAGCTGGTCAAGGATCGCACGGGCAAGGAATTCCCCAGCGCCCCGCAGGATCAACTCCGCGGCGCGATCGGCGCCGTGTTCGGTTCCTGGAACAACGACCGCGCGGTCGTCTATCGCCAGAAGTACAACATCCCGAACGAATGGGGCACCGCCGTCAACGTGCAGGCCATGGTCTTTGGCAACACGGGCGAAGAGAGCTGCTCCGGCGTTGCGTTCACGCGCGATCCCGCGACCGGCGAAAAGGTGTTCTACGGTGAGTACCTGATCAACGCGCAGGGTGAAGATGTCGTCGCCGGCGTTCGCACGCCCGACCCCGTGGCCACGCTGCAGGAGAAAATGCCCAAGGCCCACAAGGAGCTGGAGGACGTCCGCGCCGCGCTGGAAAAGCACTTCCGCGAGATGCAGGACTTCGAGTTCACGGTGGAAAACGGCAAGCTGTTCATGCTCCAGACCCGCAACGGCAAACGCACCGGCGTCGCCGCCGTGCGCATCGCGGTGGAGATGGTGAAGGAAAAGCTGATCACCTGGCAGGAAGCGGTTGGCCGCGTGCCGGCGGACCAGCTCAGCCAGCTCCTCACGCCGATCTTCGATCGCAAGGCGATCAAGAACGCGGAGAAAATCGCCTCGGGTCTGCCCGCCGGTCCCGGCGCGGCGACGGGTCGCATTTATTTTAACGCCAATGAAGCCGAGGCCGAATCGGCCAAGGGTAAGGTGCTCCTCGTCCGCGAGGAAACGTCGCCGGAAGATATCCGCGGCATGCTCGCGGCGGAAGGCATCCTCACCGCACGCGGCGGCGTCAGCTCCCACGCGGCGCTCGTGGCCCGGCAGATGGGCAAGGTCTGCGTCTGCGGCGCGGCGGCGTTGCATATCGATTACCACGCGAACACGCTGACGGTGGATGGCCGCGTCTTTAATAAAGGCGACTTCCTCTCGATCGACGGCACCAGCGGCGAAGTCTACGCCGGTGAAGTCAAGACGGCCCCATCGGAGATCGTCCAAGTCCTGATCGAGAAGACCCTCGATGGCAAGGACAGCGCGACCTACAGCATGTACGCGCAGCTCATGGGTTGGGCCGACAAGCTCCGCCGCCTGCAGATCCGCACCAACGCCGACCAGCCCGACCAGGTGGCGAACGCGGTGGCTTTCGGCGCGCAGGGCGTGGGCCTTTGCCGCACCGAGCACATGTTCTTCGAGGGCGACCGCATCGACGCCGTGCGCGAGATGATTCTCGCCGACACGAAGGAAGGCCGCGAGAAGGCCGTCTCGAAGCTCCTGCCTTACCAGAAGGGTGACTTCGCCGGCATCTTCCGTTCGCTGAACGGCCTGCCTGCGACCATCCGCCTGCTCGATCCGCCCCTTCATGAATTCCTGCCCCACACGCATGACCAGCAGGCCGAACTCGCCCACAAACTGGGCGTGCCGGTCGAAAAGGTGACGCGCCGTGTGGCCGACCTGCATGAATTCAACCCCATGCTCGGTTTACGTGGCTGCCGCCTCGGCATCCTCTTCCCCGAAATTTCCGCGATGCAAATTCGCGCGATTTTCGAGGCGGCGATCGAAGTGCAGAAGGAAGGCATCAAGGTCAAGCCGGAGATCATGATCCCGCTCGTCGGGTTCGCGAAGGAACTCGAGCTGCAGACCGCGCTCGTCCGCCAGATCGCGGCCGAGGTGAGCAAGGCGCATGGCACGAAGTTGAATTACCTCGTGGGCACGATGATCGAAATCCCGCGCGCGTGCGTGACGGCCGATGAGATCGCCAAGGAAGCGGAGTTCTTCAGCTTCGGCACGAACGACCTGACCCAGACGACGCTCGGCATGAGCC
>CAZZWT010000081.1:0-10888 GCA_964657775.1 uncultured Candidatus Methylacidiphilales bacterium
CTACCTTTCAAGGCGCGAGCACTCCGTCGGGCGTAAGCTGCCGATAGGTTTTGCCCATCCCATCAAAATCAGCAGGTACAAAGTTCAGCACTTTGTCGGCTCCGTCGTTAGACTGCTGCATAAGCAGGAACCTCGCGCTATTATTTTTATAATAAACGGGGAGGCCGTCCTCAATTAGAGTCCGTTCATCAGGATATCCCCCCCACCACCGGGACCACG
This sequence comes from uncultured Candidatus Methylacidiphilales bacterium, assembly GCA_964657775.1. Classification (GTDB taxonomy): domain Bacteria; phylum Verrucomicrobiota; class Verrucomicrobiia; order Methylacidiphilales; family UBA1321; genus JABDGH01. Next base: position 220 of record CAZZWT010000081.1, read on the forward strand.
AACGCGGCCAGACAAAATATCTCCGCATCGGCTTCACCAAAGGTACTGCGGGTCCGTTGGGACGATAGGCAATTTTATAGCCCGTCAGGAAAATGAGCGGGATGCTCTCCGGGTCACTTGTCGTTACGCCGCCAGTGACATCCCAACAAACATTTTCTGGCTTGAGGGGTTGACCCGCAACGGGCTTGGTTTTCCCCGAAAGCTCAACAAAATAGTCGCCGGCATCGGTTATGTATCCACCGTCGATCGGTTTTTGGAAAACTTCGGTCGAGCTTTTGCCGTCCGGGTAATGGCCATTGTTGTCGTTGGCATAACAATAAATCGCAAGACCGAGAGCATGCGCGGCCTGATTGCCCGGAGTCACGCGATCGCGAATCATTCGGTGTGTTGGAAGAACTTGTAGGCAGAAAACTACTGAGAGCAGCCCAAGCAGGACGACTCCGTAAAAAGCAACATTGGGAATTGGACGAAGTTTCATCTTTGCCTTTTTGCGAGATTACGGCGGCAGTACCCCATCGGGCGTAAGTTGCCGGTACACTTTCCCATCCGGCCTGTAATCGCGCGAGACGAAATTGGGAATGGAGCTGGTACCATCAGGCGCGGTGACGCGATTCGCATACTTGGCGCTGTTGTTCCCGTAAAAGACGGCCGCACCCTCGGTGAATACAGCGCTGAGGCTGGGCGAACCATTCGCCCACTGGGTCCACGTGCGCTCGGCTATATCGGATTTCGGGAGAGGAACAGCCGCGCCGCCGGGCGTATAGCTTACGCGATAGCCGGTGAGAAAAAGAAGAGGCAGTTCCGTGTGCTCGGTGGAGGACAGGCCACCGGAAGATCCTGCTGTGACATCCCAGCAGACATTCTCCGGCTTTAGTTTTTTCTGGCCCCGCTCGGCCTTGATTTTTCCGGGAGCCGGAATGTAGAAAATCGCGGGATCGGTGACGTAGCCGCCGTCGAGGAGTTGCTGAAAAACCTCCGTGGAACTTTTTCCATCCGGATAAGTTTGGTTATTGTCGTTCGCGTAACTGTACATCGCGAGGCCGAGCGCATGCGCCGCTTGCATGGAGGAACTTTGCGGCGCCTTTTTGATTCCGCCACCCATCGGTGGCGTCACGATGCAAAGGAAAATAAACAAGAGGAAGAGAACCCCCACCACCTTGGCGAAGCCGGATAAAAGCGAGCCGAGAATGGACCGCGTCCTTCCGTCTTTGTGATTCGGCGATGGTGGAGTTTCCATACAGACCCAGACGCACGACCAAATCATTACGCGCGAAAATTTTTGGATTTTTTTCGAGAGCAGGAGGGGTGACCGAGGCAAAGAAGCGAAATTCGGGCACAAAACCGCGGCGCCTTACTCCTCTTCCTCCGTGCGGGCGCCGCGCTCCGCCCGGCAGATCCCGCGCTTGGAGGCCTTGATGAATTCCGCCAGGTGCGCGATTTCCGGGAGGTGGAACTTGTGCTGCAATTCCTCCAGCGCCTGCGTCACGTTCAGATTCGAGCGATAAATCATGTCGAAGGCCGCCTGAATCGCGCGCCGGGTTTCGTGCGAAAGACCGGCGCGGCGCAGGCCGATGCGGTTGATCCCGCTCACCTCGTTCGTGTCGGTCGCCATAAAGAAGGGCGGCACATCCTTGCCCAAACGGGTGCCGCCGCGCGTGATGGCCAGCCGCCCGATGCGCGTGTGCTGGTGTACGATCGTCGCGCCGCCGAGGAACGCGCCGTTATCCACTTTCACGAAACCGCCCAGCAGCGCGTTGTTGGCCAAAATCGTCCTGTCGCCCACTTCGCAATCGTGGCCGATGTGGACGCCGCACATGATAAAGTTGTCGCTGCCGACGGAGGTCGCCGTGCCTTCGGTCGAGGCGCGATGAATCGTCGCATACTCACGGATCTTGTTGCCCGAGCCGATTTCCACCCACGTGCGCCCCCCCTTGTAGCCGTAGTCCTGCGGCTCCGCGCCGATGACCACGCCGTACCCGATCTGGTTGCGCGGCCCCATCAGCGTGCCCTTGCAGATGACCGCATGCGCGCGCACCTCGCAGTAATCGCCGATGACGCACCCCGCCTCGATCACCGCGTAGGGCCCGATCTTCACTTCGCCACCCAGATCGACGGCGGAATCGACGACGGCGGTGGGATGAATGTGGGTGCTCATCAAAAAGGAAAGTTAAAGGGAAAAAGGGAAAAGGTAAAAGGAAGAACCAGAGCTAGTTTGTCGCGCGTCCGCCTATTTGTGCACTGCGTAGAAAGTGAGGATGAACCCGGTGACCATGAGCGTGAGGAATGTGCCTGCGAAGGCGATAAGGAAGCCGATCCAAAGCGGAAAGCCGGGCAGGATTACGCGCAGGATCACCGCCATGACTCCAGCAATGAGCGCGACCGCGATCCCATAGTACAAGAGGAGAACGAAGATCATCGGTGCGCCTTAGAGCAGCCCGGCATCCTTGAAACTAAAATAACCCTTCTCGTTGTCCTTGCTCGGTGCGCCGAGGATCACGTGATCGAGCAGCTCGATTTGCATCACCGCCGCGGCTGCTTTCATCCCGCGCGTGACGTGGAGGTCCGCGTCGGAGGGCCGGGTATTTCCCGAGGGATGATTGTGCACCAGGATGAGAGCATGCGCCTGCCGCGCGATGGCCGGTCGCAGCGCCTCGCGCGGATGAAACAGGCTCTCGTTCAGCGTGCCGCGTGTCACTTCCTCGACGGCCAGAACCATGTGCTTCGTGTTCAGGCAAATCACGCGCACGCTCTCGTAATCGAGCAGCCGCATTTCCTCGCCGAGCAGACGCGCCACGTCATCGGCGCCTTCAATTGCGCGCGCCTCCGCCTCGCTCCGCGCTAGGCGCGCGGCCAGGGCGAAAGCCGCTTTCAGCCCGATTGCTTTCGCCTGCCCCACGCCCTTGATCTTGGCCAATTCCCCGACCGGAGCGCGGCTTAACGCCTCCAGCGAACCAAAGTGCGTGAGCAAAAAATCGGCGAGATCGAGCACGGGCCGGCCAGCCGTCCCGGTCCGCAACAGAATGGCAAGCAACTCGGCGGTCTTCAGCGCGTTCGCGCCTTGGCTGAGCAGTCTCTCGCGAGGCCGCTCCGCCGCGGGCATTTCGCGCATGATGGACGGCATGGCAGGAACCTTAATCGGCTCTTTCGGCGCGGGCTAGAGCATTTTCAAAGGGGCGTTGCTGAGAAACCTGTGGCGCTTTCGACCCAAGGCTGCTCTTTAAGCCCCTAATGGATAAAAATCCGTCTCCGGCCGGTCAGCACTGGACACATCCCTATTTTCGGAGGTAGATTCGATCAGTTTCGGCCTGCTTCGGCGAGGCCATCTCGGTTCCGATTTTTCCGATCCATCTTTCAACCCAACCCGAAACGTTATCACCCCCCAAACCCATGAATACGCTCGATCAACTCAAACAGTACACGAAGGTCGTCGCTGACAGCGGTGACTTTGCCACGCTCAAGGAATACGCCCCGCAGGACGCCACGACGAATCCCAGCCTGATTCTGGCTGCGACCAAGATCGAACGCTACCAGGGCCTGCTCGACCAGGCCGTGGCGGAGAACAAGAACTCGGGCCTGACCGGCGCGAAGTTGACGGAGAAGATCACCGATCGCCTGCTGATTCTCTTCGGCACGGAAATCCTGAAGATCGTGCCCGGCCGCGTGAGCACGGAGACGGATGCGCGCCTGGCATTTGACGCCGAGGCGATCGTGGCCAAGGGCGAGGAGTTGATCGCGCTGTACGAGAAGCATGGCACGCCGCGCGAGCGCGTGTTGATCAAGATCGCCACCACTTATGAAGGCGTGCGCGCGGCGGAAGTGCTGCAGAAGAAGGGCATCAAGTGTAACCTGACCCTGCTGTTCTCGCTGGTGCAGGGCGTGGCGTGCGCCGAGGCGGGGATTCAGTTGATCTCGCCGTTCGTGGGCCGCATTTACGACTGGTATAAAAAGGCGGAAGGCAAGGAATTCACTGGCGCGGCCGATCCCGGCGTGATCAGCACGTCGGCGATTTATAACTACTTCAAGAAGTACGACCACAAGACCGAAGTCATGGGCGCAAGCTTCCGCAATACGGGCCAGATTCTGGAATTGGCGGGCTGCGACTTGCTGACGATCAGCCCGAAGCTGCTCGGCGAGCTGCAGAAGTCCGAGGAGAAGGTGGTGCAGAAGCTTTCCGTGGACGCGGCGAAGAAGATGGACATCAAGAAAGTGCCGGTGGATGAGAAGAGCTTCCGCTGGCTGATGAACGAGGAAGCGATGGCGACGGAGAAACTCTCCGAAGGCATCCGCCTGTTCGCCGCCGACTCGCGCAAGCTGGATCAGCGCATCGAGGAACTGGTCGCGAAGAGCTAACGCCGATAAACGGAGGTTCGGCCTCCGACCTGACCCTGACCAAAAGGGCGTCAGCACGAAAGTGGTGACGCCCTATTGATGAAAATCGCAGCGTAAAAACAAAGGCGCCCCATTGCGCAGGCGTGCCCAAGCCTCCTGCCGCTGGCGGGGCCACGCAGTCGTTTGAAATCAAAACCCCAGCTCATCCAGCATCGCGTTGCCCATGGCCTCCTGCCGGTGGCTGCAGGCGGAGTCTTGGTAGAGCATGAAGCGGTAGGGCACGCCGATCTGCCACACGGCGGGCGGCACGACTTTGCCGGAATCGAGGACGTAGAAAGCGTCGTTCTGGAAGATCAGCCGGTCCTGGTTTTTTTGCAGCAGCGCGGCAAGGCGGTCCGGGGCAATCTCGGACTTGTAGCCGAGGATGTAGATCGGCCTGCCATTGAAGGGCAGGAGATAGCTGTCGGGCCGGTGGAAATCCCACCAATTGGCCGGGATGAACATGCCGAGGGAGGCGTAGAGGACGGCGCCGCGCAGTTGGTAATGGTGGGGCGTGAGGAGGACGACGCGGCTGAAATCGACGCGCGTGCCGAGCTCGCGCAGGGCGGTGATGCCGGGCGGCAGATATGTGGCCGTTTCGCGGTAGGTCTTGAGATAAAACCAGCCGACGAGCAGGGAGCAGAGCGCGGGCGCGAGGACGATGCAACGCGCGCTGTGTTGGGAGATGCGGCCGGGTTCGCGGCTCCAGCGATCCAGCGCGACGTAGAAGAGCGTGAGCAGCGGGAAGCCGAGAATGGTGTACGACTTCATGTAGGCGTAGTTGAGGATGTGGCGCACGAGGTGGGTCTGCACAAAGACGAGCGCGACGAAGAGGACCGGGGCGAGCCAGTAGATCATTTCCCGGCGGCTGATTTTGCGGAGGGAGGCGATGACGACGCCGATGGCCAGAAGCGACATGAGCGTTTCGATACCTAGCAAGAGCGCGGGGCGCTGCATCAGGTCATCGCCCATGCGGACGTGGGCGTAGATATCGATCCAGCCCATGATCTCGGCGGGATTGGCCCAAAGCGGTTGCCAGAAACCGGCCTGCCCGGCGGCGACGTCGGAGGCTTGGTGAAGGAAGACGGGGACCCAGAGGCAGATCGCGGGCCCGGTGGCGAGGAAGCCGATGACGATGGCGGAGGCGAAGCGGAGGTTGGCACGGACGCTGTCCCAATGCCCGCAGATGAGATCGGCCAGGAGCGTGAGAAGCGCAACGACGAGAAGAGCGTAGAGCGCCTCCGCATAAAGGATGATGATGAAAGCGGCCAGCGCACTGGTAAGGAGAAGTTCGCCGCGCCAGGCGGGGAGTATCTCCGGCGCGCGGCGGTTGATGAAGATCAGGATGAAGAAGAGCGCGAGATAGGGCGCGACGAACCATTGGGAGTGCTGGCCCTCGCACGCGACATTGAGCAGGTTGCAATTGAAGCCGAGGGCGAGGGCGAAAAGAAGCGCGCGCGTATAGCCGGTGCCGATGATGTGGTGGAAGAAAAACCAGCCGAGCGCGAGGAAGATAATGGCCGGCCAGAAGAACATCAGGACGAGGTATGGATAGGCCAGCGGCTGTCCGAGAAAATGGAGCAGCGCGGCGAGCAGGCACGGATAGCCGACACGCAGATGGCCGAGCAGGAAGCCGGCGGTGACGCTGACGTTCAAGTTGAGCGCGCCATCGGCGTTGGCGAGCGCGCCGGCTAGATCGGCTTGGCCGGTTTCGCGGACGAGCTCGGTTTCGAGCGCGTGGCGCGTGTGGCCATCGAGCAGGACCTGCGACATGGTGCCGTAGCCGTAGCAATCGATGCCGATGCGGAAAGGTTGACCTGGATTGGGCACGATTCCCGGGATGATGAGCACGCCGCCGAGAATCGCGCCGGCGAGGTAAATGAGGGCGTGGCGCGGCGTGATCGAGATGATCCGCGCCAAGCCGTCGCGGGCATCAATGGGCAAATGAAAAAAGCGGAGCGCAAGCAGGACGGCCGAGGCGAGAAGCGTGGCAGGAACGGCGAGGACGACCGTCGCATCGAGCAGGAAAAAGTAACCCGCTATAACAGCGAGAAAGCCGAAACCGAGCATCATCGTCACGGGGAGATCAAGGCCCTTCGCGCGCAGCGTGGCGGGCCAGATCCAACTGGCAAGGCCGAGGCCGCTGAGCAGGGCGATGACGCCCGTTTGAAAGAGAAATAGGACAGCGGGCAGCATGCGTGCGGGACGAGAGTAGGCGACATCGGCAAAACAGGACAAGAGTTTGCCGATGCCCCTGGGCGCGCTAGGCTCGGAGATGGCAGCGGATTTAAATTTGAACCCGATCTTCCTCGTCGGCGCGACCGGAACGGGGAAGAGTGGCGCGGCGATGGAACTTGCGCGGAAGATGGGCGCGGCGATTCTTTGTTTGGATGCGATGCAGGTTTATCGCGGCGCCAGTATCGGGACGAGCAAACCGACCGCCGCCGAGCGCGCGGAGATCCCGCATGGCGGCCTGGACCTGGTGGACTTCGGCGCGAGTTTTGATGTTGCGCACTATTTGCGGCAGGCGGAGGCGTTTCTACGCACGCAGCGCGAGGCGGAGCGGCGGGTGATTATCGTGGGCGGTACGGGGCTTTATTTCCGTGCGCTGACTCGCGGGCTTTGCGAGGCCCCGCAAGGCTCCGAGGAGCTGCGCGCGGAGCTGGCTTCGCTTTCGCGGACGGATTTGCAAGGACGGTTGAAGTCGGTGGACCCGGCGATGCTGGAGCATCTGGATGTCGCCAATCCGCGGCGGTTGGCGCGGGCGATCGAGGTGTTCGAGTCGACGGGGAAATCGTTGCGCGTCTGGCAGGAAGAGACGCCGGAGCCCGTGGTGAAGGAGTTCACGTCGTTATGGATCCAACGCAAGCGGGATGAGCTGTTTGAGCGAATTGAGGCGCGCGTGGAGGCAATGTTTGCACGGGGGTGGGTGGAGGAGGTGAGCGGGTTGATTGGCCAGCATGGACTCGCGACCGTGTGTGCTTTTGCGGGGATTGGTTATCGGGAAATCGCTGAGGCAACGGAGTTGCGGGGACAAGGGCGTTCCCGAATGGAGTGTGGGCACGAGGGAAGCGAGGAGGCCCTGAAAAGTAACATTTCCATGGCGACGCGGCAGTATGCGAAGCGTCAGTTGACTTGGTTTGCGCGTGAGCCTAGTTTGAAACAGGTGCTTCTTATTGGTAACCAGCCTCTTTTTCCTGCCGTTTCCGCCCTGCTTTGAAAGCGTCCCATCTCACTTCGCCACCGCCGGGCAACGAGCGCACCCTCCTCATCGGCCTGGAACGGCCGGATGACAGCAAGTGGGACCATGCCGAGTCCCTGGCCGAGCTCGGCGAACTGGTGAAGAGCGCCGGCGGCGAGGTGGTCAATACCGCGATCCAGCGCCGGCCCACGCCGACAGCCGCCTATTACATCGGGCCGGGCAAAGCGAACGAACTGGCGGCGGTGTGCAAAAAGGAAAACATCGGCACGGTGATTTTCAACGATGAACTGAGCCCCGCGCAGAGCCGCAATTTAGAAAAAGTTTTTGAGCGGAAGATTCTCGATCGCACGCAGCTCATTCTCGATATTTTCGCTCAGCGGGCGAAATCGAAGGACGGCAAGCTGCAGATCGAGCTCGCGCAGTTGCAATATCTGCTGCCGCGCCTAACCGGCATGTGGACCCACCTTTCGCGCCAAAGCGGCGGCATCGGCATGCGGGGCCCCGGCGAAACGCAGCTGGAAGTCGATCGGCGTCGCGTGACGGAAAAGATCGCGCGGCTGACGAAGGAGCTGAAGGAAGTGCGGCAACAGCGTGGCGTGCAGCGCGCGGGCCGGCTGCGGCAACACTGGCCGATCTGTTCCTTCGTGGGCTACACGAATGCGGGGAAATCGACGTTGCTTAATCGCCTGACCAACGCGGAGGTCTACGCGGCGGACCAACTCTTCGCCACGCTGGATCCGACGACGCGCCAATTCGTTTTGCCGAACAAGCAGAAGCTGCTCCTGACCGACACGGTCGGTTTTCTGAAGGAGCTGCCGCACCATTTGATCGAATCGTTCAAAGCCACGCTGGAAGAAGTCGCGGAGGCCGATTTGCTTTTGCACGTGGTCGACCTGAGCCACCCGCTCTATGAGCAACAGATGACCGCCGTGCAGGTGGTGCTGGAGGAATTGCACGCGTGGGGCAAGCAGATGATCGTCGTGTTCAACAAAATCGACCGTGTGACGAACCCGGCGCTGATCGAGCACGCGCTGCACCATTACCCGAACAGCGTGGCGATCTCCGCCGCGACCGGCGAAGGGCTGGAGCAGTTGCTGGCCGAGATGGAGCAGCAGGTGAAATCGTGGCGGCTGCGGGTGAAGCTGGTGCTGCCGAATCATATGACCGCCTTGGTGGCGGAGTTGCACCGCGTGGGGCGCGTGCTCGACGTCAGCTACCAGGGCGACAAGATCGCCGTCACCGCCCATGTGCCGCCGCAATTGCAGGGCAAGATCAAGGCCTACCTGGTCGCGGATAACGACAGCGATTTCCAGCACGATGCGCTGGTGGATAAGGATCCGGTGGACGACATCCCCGACAGCCGCGCGCCGCGGCATCCGTTAGCGCGGCAGAATTACCGCAAGGCGCGGTCGCATTCCTCGTAGGTCAAGACTGAGGTTGCCGCCCCGGTCGATTCCGGTAGCCTCGTAACCATCGTGGGTATCTTGCGCTTCGTCCTGGCCGCCGCCGTCGTCTGTGCGCACGCAGGCCACACGCCGGGCCTTTTCGTCATGTTTGGGGGCGAGGCGGTGCGGGCGTTCTTCGTCATTTCGGGTTTCTACATGACGCTGATTTTGGACTCGAAATATGGCAGCAAGTCGCGCTGGCTTTTCTATAGCAACCGGGCGTTGCGCATCTTCCCGATGTACTATGCGGTGCTGCTGCTGTGCGTGATGCTATACGGCGCGGCCGTGTTGAAAACGGGCCATCCGGTGGACCGGCTGCTTTATTGGGTGCAGGCGGCGCATCTTGGCGACTGGCCGCAACTGGCGCTCCTCGCCTTGGCGCACATCACGCTGGTAGGAATCGAATCGACCTCCTATTTCTCCTTCAGCCCGGAGCACGGTTTTGCGCTGGGCGTGGACTTGCCGAACACCGTGGAGGTGTGGCGATTCTGTTTCCTCCCGCAAACCTGGACGGTGGCGATCGAGCTCTGTTTTTATCTCGTGGCGCCGTGGTTGGTCCGCTTGCGCAAGCGCGTCCTCATCGCGCTGATCCTCGCGAACGCGGTGGCTTTTTACCTGGTGGAGTTTTTCTGCACGAACGTGTTGGCGAGGACGGTCAGCTCTCATTTCTTCCCGTTCACGCTGATGTTTTTTCTCGCGGGAATTTTGGCTTATCGCCTCTTCCACGACCGGCCCACGCACGGTCCCGGATCACTTGCGGTTAACTGGACGATCGTGGGGCTGCTCGTCCTGGCCTGCGCGCTGCTGGGGACAGTGCGGGGCGGGCTGCCGTATCAGATTGCGCAGGCCGGGTTTGTTTTTCTGCTCTTTCTCGGCGTGCCCTTTCTGTTTGAACAGACGAAGAACTGGATGTGGGACCGGCTGATCGGCGAGCTGTCATATCCGATGTATCTCTGCCACCTGCCGGTGAAGTGGATGTTGATGGCCGCCCAAGGCCACGCCGACCGGGAAAGCAATCACATGCCGGTCTATATACTGCTGCCGGCGACGGTGGTGATGTCGGCGCTGCTGGTGCGCTTTATCGATTATCCGGTGGACCGTTTCCGGCAGCGGCGCGCGGCTGGGCACAAGAGCGAGGCGTTTCCGCACGCCGAACCGGTGCGCGCCGCCGGCCAGCCAAAATTAAATTAGAGGTTAGCTCCTCTTTCTTCCAAAAGGTTGGCCTCATTCGGGAGCCTACCGGTCAAGATCGTCAAACTCCGCATCCCGCTGCGCTTTCTTCACCCGCTGTTGCAAATCGGCCGTATCCAAATCGGGCAACAACGCCTTCACCCGCGGATCGGCCGCCATTTTCAGCACCACCGCGCCGGCCACCACTTCAGTCGGGTGCACGGCATCGTTGAAGTAGCGTGAATCGGCGGTGTAGGGCGGGAACTCGGAGTAATCGAGCGCAACGATGCCGAGCCGATCGAAATAGCCTCCGGCCAGATGCTTTCGATAATCGGCCAGAATGCCGAAGTGCGGGTCGTTCTCATATGCGTGCAGGAGCGGGCCGAAGATCGGCATTTGGATGCCGATGAGCGAAATGCCACGCGCATGAGCGGCTCGGGCGAATTCCTCCAAGTGCGCCATTTCGCTGGCGGCCATGGCATCA
>CAZZWT010000082.1:0-10739 GCA_964657775.1 uncultured Candidatus Methylacidiphilales bacterium
ACCAAATGTCCGCCGATGAATCCGCCTGCGCCGCAGACGACAATTTTCTTTTGAGAAGCCATTTAACAGATTGGCACGCTTTACCTCTCATTTTCAAGTGCTAATCGGTCACGAAACGGTGCCGTTTTTGATTCGCAAACGCAAATCACGCCAGTACGCTCGGCGATCGATGGCTGTCCCTCCTCCGCGCGTCAATGTCCAAGGCGTTGGCGTGCATGCGCTGAATCTCCGCTCCGCGGTTGAAGTGCTCGGCACCGCGATCGCGACGCGCACGAAGGGCTATGTCTGCGTCACCGGCGTCCACGGTGTGTGCGAGGCGCAGGCGGACCCGGGCTTTCGCTCGATCCTCAATCATGCGTTGCTCAACACGCCCGATGGCATGCCCATGGTCTGGATCGGCAAGAACGCCGGCTTCCGCGAAATGGACCGCGTCTATGGCCCCGACCTTTTGCTGGAAGTCTGCGCGGTGTCCGAGAGCGCGGGTTGGCGGCACTTTTTTTATGGCGGCGGCCCGGGCACGGCGGAGAGCTTGGCCGCGGTGCTGAAGGAAAGGTTTCCCCGTCTCGAAGTCACGGGAACGCACACGCCGCCGTTCCGTCCGCTCACGACGGAGGAGTTGGCGGCGTTGCAGGACGAAGTCGCTGCCGCCCGGCCCGATATCATGTGGGTGGGGCTCAGCACGCCGAAGCAGGAGAACTTCATGTCCTCGACGCTCGGTCTGCTCGACGTTCCCGTCATGATCGGCATTGGCGCCGCATTCGATTTGATCAGCGGCAAGGTGAAGCAGTCGCCACGTTGGATTCAACGCAGCGGCTTCGAGTGGCTGTATCGGCTGATCCAGGAACCGCGCCGGCTGTGGAAGCGCTACTTTAAGAACAACCCGCTTTTCCTCTGGCGCATGGCGCTTCAGCTTACCGGGTTGCGGCGCTACTCGATCGATACGCCTTAGATATCATCGGCGAAGGTCGATTCCGTTTTGCGGAAGAACCAGATTCCAATCACGGTCAGGATGGCGGTGACGGTGATCGACAGCGCGATGCTCTCGACGGTCGCGCCGCCTTTTCCACCGGTCAGCGCCCAACGAAAACCATCGATGACGCCCACCATCGGGTTCAGTGCATAGAGCCAGCTCCATTCCGGAAATTTCTCGTGGATGAGTGTGCTGGAATAGCCGATCGGCGAGGCGTAGAAGCCGACTTGGATGGCGAAAGGGATGACGTAGCGGAAATCGCGGAACTTCACATTCAACGCGGTGATGATCAGACCGGGTCCCAGTGCGGTCATGAAAGCGAGAACGGCGAGGAAGGGCAGCACGGCAAACCGCCATGTGGGCAGGACCTGATACCACGCCATCATCGCCAGGAAGATGCCAAATGAGATAAGAAAATCGACCATCGAGGTGACGACCGCGCCGGCCGGCACGATGAGCCGTGGGAAGTAGACCTTGGAGACCAGGTTGGCGTTGGCGACCAGGCTCTGGCCCGCCGAGGCGAGCGACGCGGAGAAGAAATTCCACGGCATCATGGCGGCAAAAACCCAGAGCGGGTAGGGGAAGCCATCCGAAGATAGTTTCGCCAGCTTGCCGAAGACGAAGCTGAAGATGACGGTGAGCATCACCGGCTGAATCACGGCCCACAAGACACCGACCACCGTCTGCTTGTAACGGACGGAAATATCGCGCCAGGCCAGGACGTAAAAGAGTTCGCGATAGCGCCACAGATCGGTCCAATAGTGGCGTTCCGCGTGGCCGGATTCGATGATGAGGCGGGCCATGAAAGCAGGGACGGATCAGACCTTCACGCCGGGGACCGACATGTCGTGATTCGTTTGGATTGGCCGGGCGGGATTTCCGCCATAAAACGTCGAGGCTGGCACCGAGGTAGTAACGACCGCGCCGGCGCCGATGACGGCATTGTCGCCGATTTCCACCCCCTTGAGAATGATGGCGCGCGCGCCGATGAAAACGCTTTTGCCGATGCGGATCGGTCGCGCCCGGCGGGTGTAATCGTCGGCCCAGGTGCCATCGGGCCGGCGCTCATGGAAATCATTGTCAAGGAGCATGGCGCCCGAGCCGACAATCGTATTTTCGCCGATGGAAATCTCTTTTCCCGCGCAAATGACCGTGGCGCTGATGCCGACGGCCGGGCCGAGGATCAGTTTCGCGCCCGGTGCCATGGTGCGCAGGACGGAAGGCTGCATGCAGCCCAGGGGATTGGCCCGCTCGGCGCTGATCACGCGCACGCCATCCGACAGGAGGATGCTCGATTCACTCGCGACGCTGACCATGGGGCGGCCAACCAGCACCACGTCCTTCCCAAAGGTCACGCCCTTAAAGCTGGCTTCAAATTTCCAGAGCGCACTGCAAGCGGAGCGAAGAGACGAGGCAAAATGACCGAGCGTTTGGGCGGAATTCACGGATAAAATCTTTGATTCAGAGGTGCTCTTAGTCCACGGTAGCAGCAATGCGAGTTGCGATTTTGGCAAATTTCCCCGTGCATGTCATTCCTTCTTTGCTTGGGGCAAAGCCGCCGAAAGGGCACTACGCCACCTGGCTGCCGCCGTTGGCCGAGGCCAATGCGCAGGACGATGGCATCGAGCGCATTTGGATCACGCTGGACGAAAACGCCACGGAGGAAAGGCGGATCGAGATTTGGAATCAAACCATGATCATTCTTCCCACCGAGCTGAAAGGCCGGGCCAGCACGCTCTTCAAAAAAGACCGGCTGGCCATCAACCGGGTTTTACGAGAGATAAAGCCCGACTTGGTTCACGGCTGGGGCACGGAGGATGTCCACGCGCTGGCGGCGCTCACCTCGGGCTTTCCCGCCGTCATCTCGATGCAGGGCATTCTCACCCATTATATTTTCCGGGCGCGGACGGATGCACGGACCTTGTTGCAGGCCGCGATCGAGTTCTTGATTTTGCGCCGGGCGACGGCGGTGACGTGTGAGAGCCGGTGGGCCAAAGCCATTGTGCAGCGCCTGGCCCCGCGCGCTGAAATCACCTGCGTGGAATACGGCGCGCACGTCGATTTTTTCAAGGCCGCCTGGCAACCGGAGCCGGAGCGACCGATCGCCCTATTTGTCGGTACGCTGGATCGCCGGAAAGGCTTCCAGGACGTGTTGAAAGCGTTCCATTCCCCCACGCTGCAGGGGACCGAGTTGTGGGTGGTGGGAGATGGCCCACTCGGCGTGCCGGAAGACGCGCCACCCAACGTGAAATTTCTCGGACGCCTCAAGCGTCCCGAAGTCATCGCCCAAATGGAGAAGGCGTGGTGCCTCGTGCTGCCCACGCGTGCGGACACGAGCCCCAATGTCGTCAAGGAAGCCCGCGTGATGGGTCTGCCGGTCATCACGACTCCGTATGGCGGGCAGAGCGACTACATTGAGGACGGGCGAAACGGCTATCTGGTTGAGCCGGACGATATCGCCGCGTTGACCGACCGGATTCATCGTCTGCTTTCCAACTACACGTTTTGCCGCGAGCGCGGGGCCGCCGGTTGGGAAGCAGACCGTGCCCAATTCCGCATCGAGCTGACCGCGGAAAAATTTCGAAACCTCTACCGCTCGCTTTGTCCCACCGCCTAGAGCCGCGCGCGGATCAATTCCTGGCCTGCGCCGGCATCTCGCTGATCTGGAACGTCGGCACGACTTGCTTGGTGAAGTCGGTCAGCATCGCTTCCGTCTGGGCGGGGTCCAGTCCGCCGGGCTGGATACCACCTAAAATCGTGGAAAAAACACTGACGTACGCCCAGCGATGGGCGCGATTGTGAACGACGCGGTCCCAATTGCTGAGCAGCACCCGGTACATTTCGGAGGAAGTCGTCACGTTTTGGCCGACGAACCAATAGATGTAGAAGGCGCGCAAGGTTACCGGTTCGCCGCCCTGGCCAACGATCTGCCTCGATAAAGAAAGCTTTCGCGCGGCCATGACCCGGCCCGATTGCAGGGGAATGGAGATGGTATCCTGGCCCACAATTGTCCAGCCTTGGCCGGTGAGACAACCTTCCGGGCGATGGATGCTGCGCTGTTCCGCACCGCTCAAGACAATCGAGCACAGGATTTGGTGGCCATGTCCATCATCGTAGTAGCGGCGGGCGAATTCCGTGTCTTTCGGAAGCTGGTCGTACTCGACCTTGGTGATCGCGCCCTTTTGGCCAAAATAGTTACCCGTGATCACAGGCAGGTCCATGACCACCCCAGCCTCCGGCTGCACATCCAGCGGCGGATTGAAAAGATAGGCGAGTCCAATCAATAAGGCGAAGCCAAGGACAACGGCTGAGCGCCACCAGGGAACTTGAGAGGGATCGGGTGCCGTTGCAGTCACTTGCTGGCTGGGCGAGACTTGGCTGCCATCGGTATTAGCCGAAGACGTGGAGGATAAGAAGGGAGCGGACATCGCAATCCAGGATTACTCCAAGTCCTCCTCCGCGTTGGATTCTTCATTCGCCCACGCCCACTGGCGGGTCAGCAGCGATGCGATGACGAATTCCATACCGAGCGCGACGGCGTAAATCAGGAAGCCGCACCCCTCGTGAAACCAGGAGGGATGATCCGTGGTGCCGATGGCGAATTCGTTGCCGAAGTAGATACAGCCCAAAACGAGCATGACGACGCGGGCGAGGTTGCCGATGACGGCGAGGGGAAACGCGCAGAGGAAGATGAACCATTGCTGCCATAACTTCGGGACGAAGAGATAACCGAAAAGCGCGGAGAACATGAGCAAGGCGAAGAGGGAGCGGATGCCACTGCACGGGTCGGCGATATCGATCTCGAACCGTGCGCCAACGGCCAGGTTGTGCGCGGCATCGGCAGGCGAAAGGAGAGCGGTGCCGTTCTGCAAAGTGGGAATGCCGATCAAGGGCAGCAGGTGCCCGGCCAGGGTGCTCATCACCATGCGCAAGGGAAACGCGATGATGGGATCGAGAAACGGCAGCGGCCACGTGAAGAGAAAGAAGGCCCACGGAAAGAGCAGGAGGCGGAAGATCGCCCAACCCCAGAGCCAGAGAATCACACCCGCCAACAAAATCTGGATCGCGAGATAACCGAAGTATTGGTTGCCCGCGCGCATGCCGAACCAGTAACAGAGTACGCCAAAGATCATCACACCCATGCCGAGGTTGCTGGGCCGCACGACCGCGCGCTCAAGCTCGTTCCAGCGCAGGTAAATGAGATAAGCCGAAATCGGCGGGACGAAGAGGCAATAGGTGAAGTCGAGCGCCGCATCCTTTTCCGCCGTCTGCCCAAAGCTGGCCAAGGCGTTGATGAGACCGGCAATCGATTTTTTAACCGCGTACAAACTTGTCGCGTAGGGAATTAAGAAGGCAATGATGTAAAAGAAGACCGCAGCGCATGCGAACGGAATGATCCAACGCTGCAAGTATCTGCCGGTCAAACGGTTCATTCCGCCCGAAGCCTACTCTTTTCCCGGAGTGTTGCAAGCTCCCCGCCGCACCATGTCGAATTTGCAAGGGATGATCGTCCTTCAAAACTGGGGGTGGCGGAGCGGGACGATGATCCCTAGCGTCCTTCCATGAGGCTGTACCGAATTTTCATGCGCAGCGGGGCGCAGATGGATGTGGTGGCAAAAATGACGATCGACGACCCTGGCACCCCGGAGATTTTCTTTTATCACGACGAAAGCGGCCACCATGTCGCCGCCACGGTTCGACGGCAGGACATCGCCGGACTCCTGCTTGGCCCACAAAAGTCGAGTGCGATTCCCACGCCTTAGGCCCTTGGATTAACGCGCTGCAAGGAAGGGATCAAAGCCCCGCGATCAGCTCGTCGTAGATGACGGCGATGTCCCGCAGCCAGCGCGCCTGGCTAAAATCGCTCTCGAGACGTTTCCGGCCTGCGAGGCCCATGGCCTTCGTTTGTTTGGGCTCGGAAAGCAGGCGTTCCATCTTTTCCGCGAGATCGTCCACGTTTTCCGGGTCGGCCAGGATTCCATCGACCCCATTGCGGACCAATTCGGGCAGCGCCCCGATAGCATGCGCGACGACCGGCCTACCGTTGGACCACGATTCCAGGACGGTCATCCCAAACGGCTCCAGCCAGACGGAGGGGACGACCGAAAAGAGCGCCTCCTGCCAGTAGCGCTGCTGTTCGTTCTTCGCCACGAATCCCACAAAGTGAATGCCGCGCGCGCCCTTTGCCAAACGTTCCAGGTTGGCCCGCTCGGGGCCGTCGCCCATGATGAGAAGCATGCGTTCTCCCCCGCCGATTTTTTTCCACGCCGCAATCAGGCGATCGACCCCCTTCTCCGGCGACAACCGGCCGACGAAAATCGCCGTCGGGCTGTCGGCTGGCGGCAGGACATTGGCATCCGGGTCGAGGAAATGATGGATGACCTTGATGCGTTCGGAAGGAACGCCCATGCGCACATACTCGCGCTTCTGGGCCTCGCTGATGGCGATCCAGCGAAAGACTTTTTCAAAGAGCGGCATCTGGCGGATGCGATGGGTGATGAGGCCCATCCAACCGCTTTCCAACCGGCTGCCCCGCCAGCACGCCGTCTGAAACGCCGGCCAGAAATTCCCCGAAAGGCAGCGCTGGCACGGCTGACCGTGATTGAGGAAGAAGCCGTTGACGCAGGAGAAACGGTAATTGTGGAGGTAATGGATGATCGGCATTTTCCACTCCAGCGCCAATTCATAAACGACGGGCGACATGGCGGGAAAGACGTTGTGAATTTGCCAGGCGTCATACTTCCGATTTGCCTGCAGCCGCTTCAGGCCCTCGGCCACCTCGGCGTTGCGGTAGGATTTCCATGGAACTTGCGCTTTGTCCCACCAGCTTTCCCCGGAAAGTTGCGAGGTGGAGTAAAAGAAATAATCGACATCGTGGATACTCTGGATGGCATCACCAATGCGGGTGATGCTTCCTTCCTCGCCACCGTACTGCAGGTATCGATTAAAAATCTGGAGGAGTTGCAGACGACGGGCGGGCATATCTTGCGGCAGACACTAGAACTGAATTCGCGGCGAACAACGATAACTTTCCGGCGCGGGACGGAAAATTGAGCCCTATCCTTGCTTAGGACAAGACCGGCTGCTCGAATAATTTTTCCACGCTTTGCCCTTGCAGCACGGTGATCATCACCCGGTTCTGTCCCGTACCCAGGCAAATGAGTTGAGCACTCGCCCGATTGGCCCGGCCAAACGGCCGGACTTCGAGCTCAAAGATTCCATTTGTATCCATCTCGAAGAGCTCGAAGTAGGAGCGGATCGATTTGCCCTTGGTCGTGTCGGTCAGGATGAAATCGAAATAACTATTCCCGACGACTTCTGCCGCCGTCGAGTGGAGCACCGGTTTCACCGCATCGTTGGCGTAGACAATATTTCCCGAGACGTCGGAGAGAATAACCGGCGCGGGAAGTTTGCTTAAGATAGTGCGAAGCCGGGTGAGAATCCGTTCCGTATCCGTCCGATAGTGGGCAAGGTAGATGGACAATCCACAAAGAACCACGAATAAACCCGAGCGCTGGAAGAGCCAAAAAAGCGGGTGAGGCGACGCGTGGACGTGCGTCGAGTAATATTCCTGAAACCGAACCAGCGCCAGTACCGTCAATACGGTGTAGAGGCAACTAACCGCGACCACCAAGGTGGTACCTTGGCGAAGGGAAAGGCCCATCAAAATCATACCCAAGAGGAAAGGAGTGCTGACGGTGTTTACGTCGAGCGGATCGATAATATAGACGGTGATAAGCCCCAAGATGAGGGCCAGAATAAAAACTGTGGTAGGAGTAAGCTTTAAGATAGGTTTGTAAAGTGAAAGTTTAGTTCGCCACCATATACATCTTAGGTACTGAAATGGAAATGGGGGAATAAGTCAAGACGCGAAGAAGCCCTCACGATCTTGGGAGGTAAGCTATTGCCCCGCAACAGGCCCAGGCCACCAGCGCGACCGTTACCCATTTATCGGCCCTACATTCGTGCTGACCAGTAAAATGTGGGCTTGGTAACGTCAAAACGAACCCGGATCCTTGGGCTCTCTCGCGTAAAGATTTCGTAGGCAAAGGGCTTCGGCGAGTAGACGCCATGCCACATCCGGCGCAAACGATGCAGGAGGATCCACACGGGCCGAAGCCTTTGTACCCAGCGCGGAGCCTCTTGCGTTAACGCCGCCCGCTCGTTGCGCGCGGTCAGTTGCAGGTTCCGATTTTCGCCGTTATCGACGAAAGTTGTCGTGTACTTGCGCAGGATATCCATCTTCACGCCGCCTCGGATCATGCGGATAATCAAGTCCGCATCGCCCAAGTCCTTCCAGCGCGGATCGAGCACGAACCCGCGCTCCTTAATCAAGTGCCGGCGAAAGAAAGTCGAGCAGCTGAATGTTTGCAGATGGGCGGTCCACGTATGGTAAAGCTGGGGCGTCAGCACGGGTCGGCTGCAACTATAATTGCCGTCGTTATCGATGATGATCGCATCGGCAAACAGCACTTCCGTTTCGGGATGTGCGCGAAAATAATCGGCCACCTCCTTCAACACGCCCGGTAGGTATTGCTCATCGCAATTGAGCCAGCAGAGAATATCGCCCGTGGCTTTTTCCCAGCCCCGGTTGATCGCGTCGTACATGCCCTTGTCCTTTTCGCTGATCAATTTCAACGCGGGAAAATCCTTCACCGCCTCGGCGATCTCCGGGCCGGAGAGGCTGTCCTGCACGATATGTTCCACCGCGATTCCGGGAGCGCCCTGGTCCGCCACCGAGGCGGCGCAGAGACGAAGCCACATCGGCTGCTTGTAGCTCGGCGTCACGATGGAAAACGTCAAGAGATCGCTCATATCGTCATTCTTCGTCCCGTTATCACAGACCTTGCGCGTGAAGGAAAGCCCTCACTTGCCGATGCGATGCAGGGAGGTCAGCAGCGTCCAGCCCATGGCCGTGATGCGTTTCAGGTTAATGCTGTTCGTGCCACCCTGCCGGTCGCGGAAGTGAATCGGCACATACTTCCAGTGCACCGTGGGACGGCGCCGGAGCGCGATGGTCAGCGCCATGTTCTGCATGTCGAAGTCGTCCGGTACGCGCGGCAGTGCCTCCGCCAGCAGCGAGGTGCGCATCAGCCGGTAGGGGACGTTGGCGTCCTTGAGATCGGCGCCGCATAGCACGGACGCTCCCGCGCGGCAAAAGGCGGAAATCAGCACGCGGGAGAAGCCGTCGTCGCGTGAGGTGCGCAGACCGAAGATGGCATCGGCGTCCGCGCGGGCTTTCCAGAATTCCGCGAAATATTGCGGATCGCATTGCCCATCGGAATCGATCTGGAAGGTCCACGGCACACCGCGCTCCACCGCCAGCTCGTAACCAGTGCGGCAAGCCAGCCCGTGCCCGGCGTTTGCCTTGTGAATCGGCGTGACGCGGCCCGGATATTTTGCCGCCAGTGCCCGGAGCGTCTCGCCCGTTCCATCTCGCGAGCCATCGTTTACGACCAGCAACTCGAACGCGATGCCTTGCCGGTCCAATTCCGCCACCCACTCCTCGACCACCGACGCAATGTTGGCTTCCTCATTATAGACCGGCATGACGACCACGAGTTCCGTGTCCGTCATGCGGAAAGGCTCTCCTCGCTATTGGGAAACAGCGGCGCGAGTCCGCCCGTGGAGCGGCTCTCCGCGAAGCGCGCGCCGAATTGCAGCGCCTCATCGATCACCGCATCCATGTCGAGATAGCGATAAGTCCCCAACCGGCCCACGAAGGAAACGCCGCTGAGTTTCTCCGCCGTGCGCCGGTACTCCGCCAACAACGCGCGATCCGCCGCCAGCCGCTTCGGATAATAGGCCACATCGTCCGGGCCGGTCTCCTGGCTGAACTCCGCGAAAGCGACGGTGCGTGCATGTTTTTCCCACGGCGCAAAATGTTTGTGTTCGTGGACCCGCGTCTGCGCCGGCTCCAGCTCCGTGTAATTGATGACCGCGTTGCCCTGATAGTCGCCCTCCGCCTCGATCCGCTCGAACGTGATCGTGCGATAGCCGAGGCGCCCCAGGCTGTAACCGAAATAGGCGTCGATCGGCCCGGTGAAAAACGTGTGCGCGTACCCGGCTTCCATCGCGCGATCGAAGGCCGTCGACAGTCGCACCGTGATGCCCGGGTAATCGAGAATCTTCTCCACGAGCGCCGTGTAGCCGTGCTCCGGCACGCCCTGGTGCTCGCTATTATAATAGGTGTCGTTGTAGTTAAACCGGATCGGGATTCGCTTTAGGATCGACGCGGGAAGTTCCACCGGCTCGCAGCCCCACTGTTTCTTGGTGTAGCCGTAGAAGAACGTCTCGTAGAGCTCGCGCCCGACGAACTTCAGCGCCTGCTCCTCGAAATTGCGCGGCTCGTCGATCGTCTTATCACCCAGCGCGGCCAGGAATTCGCGCGCGGCCGCCGGGTCAAGCTTCTGGCCGAAGAACTGGTTGATCGTATGCAGGTTGATCGGGAACGAAAAAATCCCCCGCGCCGTGGAGGCCTTGACGCGGTTGATGTAAGGCAGGATCGCACCGAACCGATTCACATAATCCCAGACATGACGCTTGTTCGTGTTGAAAATATGCGGACCATATTGGTGCACCATCACTCCCGTCGCGGGGTCTCGCTCGGTGTGGGCATTGCCCGCCACGTGCGGACGCGTATCGATCACCGTCACGCGGCAGCCGAGCCGCTCCACCAGGTCACGCGCCAGCACCGCGCCGGAAAAACCGGCGCCGACTACCAGGTAATGGTCTTGGTTCGCTGATCCCACAAGTTTCAACAGGAAAA
>CAZZWT010000083.1:0-10713 GCA_964657775.1 uncultured Candidatus Methylacidiphilales bacterium
ACCAAATGTCCGCCGATGAATCCGCCTGCGCCGCAGACGACAATTTTCTTTTGAGTACTCATAGAATATAAACGGTTATCGGTCCGACGTGTTCCGTTATATAGATAAAAATCCGCAGCACGGGCAAAACCACTGCGCTGTTAGGCCATGACGCTGCGCTCGCGATACTTGCCGAGAATGGTGATCAGCTTCAGCGCCTTCCAGTAGCGCGGGATGAATTTTCCGGGCGCATGCAGGCAGCGAAAAAGCCAGCCCAGCATCAGCGAATCCGCCCAGGGTGGAATCGGCGCCTGCAACCCGGTGATAAACGCGACCGCCGCACCCACGCAAATGATCGAGGGCTTGTAGGAGAGATGCTCCTTCAGGTAAAAGCCGAGCCGTTCCTGCACGCCGCCCCCGATGTTGATGATAATATAAGGCGGCTTGATCGCCTCGATCCAACTCAGGAGCTTGGGATCGGAGATTGTTCCCTTGGCGTAGACGGGCGCGATGTAGCAATGCTCGGGCAAGATCGGGTGACCATTCTTATTGAGCCAGTCGAGGTTGACGTCCCTCTCGTGCTGCGAGGGCATGATCCAGACGGAACTGCCGTCCTTGCTCAGGCCGTCGGTCTCAAGCAGGCCGCGCAGCAGTTTCAGGCCCGAAATGCGGGGAAGATTCTGGCCGGTAAACAAGCGCCAGAGCAGCACCATGAACGCACTGTCGGTGATGGCGAAATCGCTTTTCTCCACCGATTCGCGATAGGCCGCGTTGGTGGGCAAATCGACCAATGCGGGGGCGGCCGGGACGACAATGAAATTTCCCTCGGCACAGAGGTCCAGAAGATCCGGCATATCCCCGACGAAGAAATTGATGCCCAAAATACGTTGGAATTTCGGCGCCATGACAAAGGAAAAAGGATAGGTGTCCATATTACTAAGTCACAAGGGATTTCTTTCGGCGCGGGTACGACAGGGCGAAGCGGGGCAACCCCCACTTCCATATCGTCACACGTTCTCAGGAACTGAGCACTTTAGAGCGACCGCGGCCGTGCAACCTGCGAGCGGAAACACCAGGATGTCTCCACCGTTGGTTCGCCGTTTGGGAAAGTCATGAAGCTGCCTTCCAAATGACGCGCCACATCGTCGCACGCCAGTGTGCCTGCGTAGCCGCCGGGAAGAGGCAGCGAAATGAGGTGCCACTTTTCCGCGGTCGAGGCGTGGCGCGTGTCCTTGATCGACAGCACTTCCTCCGGCGCCATCGAGACGGAAATCTCCTGCAGGCCCTCGGCAATCCCTTCGCCGCGCGCCTTGAGGTAGGCCTCCTTGCGCGTCCACGCGCGATAAAACGCCGCGACCTTTTCGCGGTTGGAGTAGGCCTGGAAAATCGCGAGGTCGTTCGGCGAGAAAATGCGCTCGGCCAGTTCCAGCAGGTCGAGGTGAGGGGAGATCGCCTCCAGGTCGATGCCGATGCTGGCGCCGTCCGTCAACGCCACGCCGACGAGATCCTGCGTATGCGAGATGCTGAATTGCAACCTCTCGTCCGCCGGGTAAATCGGCCGGCCACGATCGGTGTAGTCCAGCTCGATCGTTTCCGGCGGTTGCTCCAGATAATGGCCGAGACATTTGCGCACCATCCCACGACCGAGGGTGAAGCGGGCGCGATCGGCGGGAAACTTGAACTTCGCGGCGCGCTCGCGGTCGCGATGGTCGAGGCACGAATCCATCGCGGCCAGCGCGTCCTGCACCTTGGAAACGTGCGCGATCCAGACGATGATGTGCGCGGAAAGATGGTCGCGGCGGGAGGGCCTCATCAGCATATCGGCGTGGGCCTCCGACGAAGGGGAATAGGGGTTGCATCCCTCATTGGCTTCTTTACCATCGCCCGAACCAGTCACGGGAATCAAATCCAAAATCGGTTTTGCCATCATTTGCGCCTTATGAAGCTTACGCTCAATGTATCGGCTTCGTGTTCCACGATATGAGCGATAAAGTTCCGGTCAGCATCTTGATCCCGATCCGCAACGAGGCCGCCAACCTGGCGCGTTGTTTCGCCTCCATTACCTGGGCGGATGAAGTTTTTGTGGTGGACTCGAAAAGCACCGACGGCTCGATCGAAATGTCCGAGAAGGCGGGCGCGAAAGTTGTCCAGTTCGAGTTCAACGGCACCTGGCCCAAGAAGAAGAACTGGGCGCTGGAAAATCTCCCGTTCAAGCACCCTTGGGTCTTCATCCTCGACGCCGATGAAGAGCTGACGCCCGATGCCGAGGCCGAATTCCGCGCCATCGTCACGAACCCGAATCCGCCCATCACCGGCTATTGGATCAACCGCCGCTTTTTCTTCATGGGCACGTGGCTGAAGCACGCCTACTACCCGAATTGGAACCTGCGCCTCTTCCTGCACAAGCTGGGCCGGTACGAACAACTGACATCGGTCGAGACGGCGAGCGGCGACAACGAGGTGCACGAGCATGTTGTCGTCAGCGGCGAGGCCGGCAACCTCAAAACGGAGATGAACCACTACGCCTTCCCGAACATCGGGGTGTTCGTGGAGAAACATAACCGCTACTCGAATTGGGAAGCCCGCGTTGCGCTCGATCATTATCTGCATGGGAGCGAATCCTCCCTGCAAAGCAAGCAAGTCGGCGGCCTGCGCCGCCTGAAGGCGATCATGCAGAAGCTGCCTTTTCGGCCCACGATCCGGTTTCTCTACGTCTATATCTATCAAAAAGGATTTCTTGATGGCGCGGAGGGTTATTATTTTGCCCGGCTGCACGCGATCTATGAATTCCTCTGCGTGGCCAAGACGGTGGAGTTGCAGAAAGAGTCGCGCGCGAAATTGCCGCAAAAATAAGTTAACGCATGGCGTGTCGTCGCACGCGAAATGCTCTCGGAAGTGGGGTACGACAGGGCGGGAATCCCCTGCGGTTAAAACTTTCACTTCACGTCGCAAATTTGAGCAGACCCTTCGTTACTTTTCCAGTCAAACGCCCGAGCTTGCCGCGACCTTGATCGAGCCGGTGCACGCTATGAGCAGCACGATTAAATCTCTAACTAAAAGTTTGGTTTTGCGCTTTCCGTATGCGCGTGAAAAGTACTTTCAAAAGGAGTTCTCGAAGAGGAGTCCATTTTGCAAGGGTATATATAAATCCTTCGCCGATGCTGCCATCGACGCACCAGCCGACAAATTAAGTGGCTATGATCACCGGGTCATTTCCGAAGATTACCGGACTCGTCTTGATGAGCTCAATCCCGATGATTATCCCGTTCTCTTCTGGTTCACGCAACTGCTACGGAAGGCGCGCGTCGTGTTTGAATTGGGCGGCAGTGTCGGTATCGGCTACTACGCCTATCGCCGCTTCGTTTCGTTCCCGGAAAATCTCCAGTGGATTATTTGCGAGTTGCCGGAGGCGGTGCGGTTCGGGCAGGAAATCGCGTTTGAACGAAACGAGACCCGGCTGGTCTTTACCGATCAGCGGCAAGTAGCCAGCTATGTGGACATTTATGCCACTTTTGGCGCGTCGCAGTACATCGAGGAACCGTTCGACCGGATCATCGCCGCGCTTCAGCCCCGGCCGGCGCATCTTTTGATCAACCGCGTACCGCTCACGGCTGGGGATGCCTTCATCACACTGCAAAACAATGGACTCTGGTTTTCCCCGTACAAGGTCGATAACCGGGCCGAATTCGTGAAGAGCATCGAGGCACTGGACTACGAACTTGTCGATAAGTGGGAGATGACGCGCCCGAATAACTTCCTGGTCCACTTTGGCGAGGACGCCCCGAAATACCACAGCATGTACTTCCGGTTGAGGAATTAGGCGTAATTCTCGCCGTGAACTGCGCCGGTTTCGATTCTTTTGTTTGACCTTAGATCGCCACGGTTTCGAGGGTGGCCATCCAACACGCAACGCACGGGGCGGTTGCAATTCTTTCTCGCTTGGCCGGTGTGAGTTAGATTTGTTTTAACCAACGGCACTTTTCCTACATTTTGGCCCGTTGCGGACCGATAATGGCTTTGCAATCCTTTTAATCGGGATAGTATCGGCAATCACAGAACCCGAGCACACCATGATGACCCAAGGGCCTTCCGATGCCCCCCATGTTGAAGCGAGTTGCCTGCCTGGCCACCTCGCCAGTTCCTTGCTCGCGGTTCGGATCGAGGCCCAGGCCGCCGTCCGACCGGACGCGATTGCGCTGACGCTCGACGGTGCCAGACTGACCTACGGCGAATTGAACGGGCGAGCCAACCAACTCGCCGCTCATTTGCGCGGGCTTGACGTGGGGCCCGAAGCGCTGGTTGGTGTCCACTTTGATCGCTCGTTCGATTTAATCATTGGCATCCTTGCCATACTGAAGGCCGGCGGCGCCTACCTGCCGCTCGATCTCGCCTGCCCGGAGGACCGGCTCGCCTTCATGCTGGAGGATTCGCAGGCCAGAGTGCTGCTAACCAATTCGTCGTTGGCGGGACGTTTCACCCATTATGCGGGGACGCTCGTTTGTCTGGATGACTCAGCGGCGAAGATCGCAACCTACCGCTTGGAGAATGTCGCTTCGGTGGTCGAGCCGCATCATCTCGCTTACGTCATTTACACCTCGGGCTCGACCGGGACGCCGAAGGGTTGCCTCGTCACCCACGCGAATGTCGCACGGCTATTCACCGGAACGGATGCGTGGTTCCATTTTGGGCCGGGCGATGTGTGGACGCTTTTCCACTCCAGCGCGTTCGATTTCTCCGTGTGGGAAATCTTCGGGGCGCTCATCTACGGTGGCCGCCTTGTCATTGTGCCCTACATGGTCAGCCGGTCGGCAGCGGCGTTTCGCGAGTTGCTCGTGCGAGAGGGCGTGACGGTGCTGAACCAGACGCCTTCCGCGTTCCGCCAACTCATCCAAGCCGATCTCGCGCAGCCCAAGGTACCGCTCGCACTGCGCTACGTCATTTTTGGTGGCGAGGCGCTGGAGTTCCAAAGCCTGCGCCCGTGGTTTGAGCGTCATGGCGATCACCAACCGCGATGCGTGAACATGTACGGCATCACCGAGACCACGGTGCATGTCACCTACCGTCCAGTTTCACTCGCGGATCTCGATAATAATTCCGGCAGCAACATCGGCGTGCCGATTCCCGATTTGCAGGTCTACGTCGTCGATGCGCAGGGCCGGCGCGTGGCCGCTGGAGAGACGGGCGAGATGCTGGTGGGCGGGCTCGGCGTCGCGCGCGGCTATCTCAACCGGCCCGATTTGACCGAGGCGCGTTTCGTCGTCAACACGTTCGAGCCGGCGAAGAGCCCGCGACTGTATCGCAGCGGTGATCTCGCGCGCGTACTTGCCAATGGGGAGTTGGAGTACCTCGGTCGCATCGATCACCAGGTGAAGATTCGCGGCTTCCGCATTGAGCTGACGGAAATCGAATCACAATTGATGCGTCACCCCGCCGTCAAGGAATGCGCCGTGCTGGCCCGCAGCGATGACGGGGCCGAGCCGCGTCTCGTTGCCTACATCGTGGCCGGAGACGATGTGCCGGGCGTGGAGGAGTTGCGCGCGCACCTCGCGGAAAAGATGCCCGAGTACATGGTGCCGGCCGCGTTCATTTTCCTCGCCGGCTTTCCCCTCACGGTCAACGGCAAGCTCGATCGCGACGGGCTGCCCGCACCGACGACCGAGCGTCCGCATCTCGCCTCCGCCTACGTCGAGCCGCAGGGGGAAACCGAGACGATGCTCGCGAATTTGCTCAAGGCCGCGCTGCGGCAGGACCAGGTTAGCGTAAACGATAATTTCTTCGATTTGGGCGCCGACTCGCTCATGCTTACCACCGTGCATCGCCGCTTGCAGACCGAGCTCCAGCGCGAGATTCCGATCACCGAGCTCTTCCAATTCCCCACCATTCGCAGCCTGGCCGAGCGCCTTTCAAAAAAATCCGACGATACCACGCTGGCCGATAAAACCGCCGCCCGCGCGCAACAGCAGCGGGCCGCGATGCTGCGGAACAAACGCCCGCAGGCGCAACAATCTGCCCAATGAGCGCGGATACCACGCAACTCTCCGACGGGATCGCCGTTGTCGGCATGGCCGGGAAATTTCCTGGCGCGCCGAACCTCGCCGCTTACTGGGAGAACCTGCGCAACGGCGTCGAGTCGATCACGCATTTCGCGCCGGGCGAATTGGAAGTCTCCTCCGCGATCAGCGACAACCCGACCTACGTCCGCGCGCGCGGCATCATGTCCGACGTCGATCTCTTCGACGCCGAGTTCTTCGGCATCAACCCGCGCGAGGCCGAGTACACCGACCCGCAGCATCGTCTTCTGCTCGAGACCGCGTGGCAGTCGCTCGAGAACGCGGGCATCGATACCGAGCGTTTCGCCGGTAACATCGGCGTGTTCGCCGGATGCAGCCAGAACACCTACCTGCTGCACAACCTCGCGTCCAATCCGGGCTTCCTGAACGAATTCCTCTCCTTCCAGCAGATGGGCGCGCATCCCTCCATGCTCGGCAACGACAAGGATTTCGTCGCCACGCGCATCGCTTATAAACTGAATCTGCGCGGGCCTGCCATCGCGGTGCAGTGTGCGTGCTCCACCTCGCTCGTCGCCGTCGCGCAGGCCTGTCAAAACCTCCTCGCGTATCAATGCGATCTCGCACTCGCAGGCGGCGTCTCGGTCACGTTTCCCCAGCGCCGAGGCTACGTGCACGAAGAAGGAAGCCTCGTCTCAGGTGATGGGCGCTGCCGGCCCTTCGATGTCGCGGCAGGTGGAACGATTTTCGGCGACGGCGTCGGGCTCGTTGTGCTGAAACGTGCCGACGAAGCGATGCGCGAGGGTGACAATATTCTTGCGGTGATTCGCGGCTTCGCGGTCAACAACGACGGCTCGACCAAGGTGAGCTACATGGCGCCGAGCGTCGACGGTCAGGCCGAGGCGATTGCCACGGCGCAGGCGCTGTCCGGCATCGATGTTCGCACGATTGGCTATGTCGAGGCGCACGGCACCGGCACATCGCTCGGGGATCCGATTGAGGTCGCCGCGCTGACCAAGGCTTTCCGCACCGGCACCGATGCCAAACAATTTTGCGCGCTTAGCGCGGTGAAGGGAAACATCGGCCACCTCGAGGCGGCCTCGGGCATCGCCGGTTTGATCAAGACTGTGCTGGCGTTGAAGCACGGCGAGATTCCCGCTACGCTCCACTTCACCGGCCCGAATCCGCGCATCGATTTCGCGCAGAGCCCGTTCTTCGTCGCGGACAAACTACTGCCCTGGCCGAAGTCCGCCACGCCGCGCCGCGCGGGCATCAGTTCGTTCGGCGTCGGCGGCACCAACGCGCATCTTGTGTTGGAAGAAGCGCCGACGGCCAAGCCGACGATCAGCGCCGAGCCGCAACTCTTCGTTCTCTCCGCCAAGACCGAGTCCGCGCTCGAGGCCATGACGACGCGCTTCACCAATTACCTGCGCTTTCATCCCGATTCCTCGCTGGCCGATGTAGCCTACACACTGCAAACGGGGCGGCGCGCCTTTCGCCATCGCCGCGCGTTCGTCAGCCGTACGACATCCGATGCGGTCGAGTTGCTCGAGCAACGCAAGCCCTCGAAATTGCTCACCGGCGACACGCAAAACCAAAAGGCCGGCGTGGCATTTCTCTTCCCCGGCCAGGGCGCGCAGCAGGTCGACATGGGCCGCGAGATGTATTCGACCAATCCCATTTTCCGCGCGCAGATCGATCTCTGCTGCGAGAAGCTGGAACCTGAGCTCGGGCTTGATTTGCGCGAAGTCCTTTACCCCGCCGACTGCGACAAGATGGAAGCGGCGGATCGCCTGATGCAGACCGCGCTGACCCAACCCGCGCTCTTCGTCATCGAGTACGCCTATGCGCAGGTGTGGCTCTCGCTCGGCCTGAAGCCGGAGACGATGATCGGGCACAGCCTGGGCGAATATGTCGCGGCCACGCTGTCGGGAATTTTCACGCTGGAAGATGCGCTCCACCTGCTCGCCGTGCGCGGCCGGCTGATTCAATCGATGCCGGGCGGCAAGATGCTTGCGGTCGTTTTGCCGGAGGAGGAAGTGAAACCGATGCTCGCGGAAGGCCTCAGCCTCGCGGCGGTGAATGGGCCGAAGCTGTGCGTTCTTTCCGGGCCGGACGGCGTGGTCGATGCGTTGCGCAAAAAACTCAACGGCGAGGGGATCGTCTGTCGCGAATTGAAAACCTCGCATGCGTTTCACTCTGACATGATGGAGCCGATCCTCGCCGAGTTTGAAGCTGAAGTGCGCAAGGTCACGCGCAACAAACCACAGATCCCGATCGTTTCCAGCCTGCACGGCCGGCTTGCCACCGATGAAGAGTGGATCGACCCCGGCTACTGGTCCGCGCAGTTGCGGCACACCGTCCGCTTCGCCGATGCGGTCGGCACGCTGCTGCATGCGCCGACGCTGGCGTTGCTGGAAGTCGGACCCGGGCAAACGCTGACCACGCTGGCGCGGCAAAATCCGGCGAAACAGACGGGGCAGCCCACGATCTTTTCCAGTCCGCGCACCTGCAAGGATTCCGAAGCGCTCGAATTTCTCAATGCGGCCGCCCAGCTTTGGCTCGCGGGCGTCAGTATCGACCTCGGCGCGCTGCATGGCGGATCACCGCGCCTCCGCGTGCCGCTGCCCACGTATCCCTTCGAGCGCCAACGGTACTGGATCGCGGCGCAGGGAGCAACCGCATCGCCTCATGCCAATGGAAGCTCGGCTACGAGCGAGACGAACGAATTGGAAGCGCTTGGGCATGGTGCGGATGTGACGGACACTGGCGCACCAGCGTCTTCTGAATTGGAAGCGCTGATCGAGGAGCAACTACGGATCATGGGGCAACAGATCGACACGCTGCGTTATGTGGCAAACGCAGGGGTCACGGCCGCCGGCACGCGCAACGGGAAACACGTATGAGCGCTCGTTATCCGCAAATCGAAACCGAGGTCAAAGCGGTCCTCAAAAATCTTTCGGGCCGCAACCTGGATGGCATCGACACCTCGGCTACTTTTTTCGATCTCGGCTTTGATTCGCTTTTGCTGACGCAGGCGAGTCAATCGTTCCGGCAAAAATTCGGCGTCAAGATCACGTTCCGCCAGTTGCTCGAGGACTTGGTAAGCATTGCCGCGGTCTCGGCGTATCTCGACGAGCAGGTGCCGGCGGATAAATTTGCGACTGCTGCCCCTGCGCTAAAGCCGGTCGCGAAACCTGCTCCGGTGGTCGCGCGCACACCGGAACCCGCGCCCACATTTGTCACGGAGCCGATGCCCAAGCTCGATCCCACCTCGGGCGGGATGATGGACCGCATTGTGAAACAGCAACTCGCGCTCATGTCGCGGCAGCTCGATTTGATTCGCGGCTCAGCCCACGTCGCGGAGCCGGTGAACGTGCCCGAGTTCAATGGATCCGTGATTGCCGCTCCCGAGGAACCGGCCAAGGCCGTGACCGCGCCGGAACAACTCACCCCCAAATATTTCGGTCCCTACAAGCCGATCGACAAGCGTCCCGGCGGCGGACTGACCGAGCAGCAGCAAACGCATCTCGACCAACTTATCCACGACTACACCGCGAAGACGCCGCGCTCTAAGGCCTACACGCAAAAACATCGCGCGCGCCTGGCCGATCCCCGCACCGTCTCCGGCTTCCGCCAGACATGGAAGGAAATTGTTTACCCGCTCGTGGTGAAGCAATCGGCCGGCACGCGGCTGTGGGACCTCGACAACAACGAGTACCTCGACGTCACGCTCGGCTTCGGCACCCACTTCTTTGGGCACAATCCCGACTTCGCCGTGCGTGCGCAGCAATGGCAGCTCCATAAAGGCGTGGAGGTCGGCCCGCAATCGCCGCTCGTCGGCAAGGTTGCGGAGCTGATGTGCGAACTCACCGGCATGGAACGCGCAGCGTTCTGCAACACGGGCTCCGAAGCGGTGCTCGCCGCGATTCGCCTTGCGCGCACCGTCTCGGGCCGCACGAAAATCGCGACGATGTCGGGCGCCTATCACGGCATCAATGACGAAGTGCTGGTGCGCGGCATGGTGGTCGATGGCGAATCGAAGACGGTGCCGATCGCGCCGGGCATTCCGTCGAGTTCGGTCAGTCAGGTGCTCGTCCTCGAGTACGGCTCGCCTGCGGCGCTGGAAATCCTGCGCGCGCATGCGCATGAGCTCGCGGCTGTTCTCGTTGAACCGGTGCAGAGCCGCCAGCCCGATCTCGCGCCGGTTGAGTTCCTGAAGGAAGTGCGCCGCATTACGGAAGAAAACGAAGTCGCGCTGGTTTTCGATGAACTTGTCACCGGCTTTCGCGTCCACCCGGGCGGCTGCCAGGGGCTGTGGGGCATCAAGGCCGATATGGCGACTTATGGAAAAGTCATCGGCGGCGGCATGCCGATCGGCGCGCTCTGCGGCAGCGCGAAGTACCTCGATGCGCTCGACGGCGGGTCGTGGCAGTACGGCGACGGCTCGTTCCCCGAAGTGGGCGTGACCTTCTTCGCGGGCACGTTTGTGCGGCATCAGCTCGCGATTCGCTCCACGCTTTCCGTGCTGAGCAAAATCAAGCGCGAAGGCCCGGCTCTGCAAGCCGGCGTCACGGCGCTCGCGACGAAATTGGTCGATACGCTCAATGCTTTCTTCGCGGAGACTGGCGTGTCGATGCGCATGACGCGGTTCCAGTCGATGATGTACTTCCGCTTCCAGGAAGAATTCAAATACTCGAGCCTGTTGTTCTATTATCTGCGCCTG
>CAZZWT010000084.1:0-10655 GCA_964657775.1 uncultured Candidatus Methylacidiphilales bacterium
TGGCCAACTTCCGCGGCAAGATCGCCGAGATGAGGGAAAACTTGGTCGGGTCCGCGCTGCTTATCCCGATTATCGGGCAGAACCGGCATGCGGCGGAAACGCGCATGATGAAGATTTCCAACGGCATGCTCGTCGTCATTCCGCGCTTGATGGCCGTGGCCTCGCAGGCGGCGGTGCAGGCGGATATTCGCCGCGCGGCGGATGAATCGGAGAAGCTGGACGAAGCGGCGCGGCAATTGACGTTGCTGGCCTCCAAGGGTGCGCACGAGGCGGCGACCAGCGCGGCGCGGAGCCTCGGCGGAGACCAGCGGAATATCGACGTGCTGGCACAGGTGGCCGACGAGGCGATCCAGACGATGAATGAAGTCATTCAGATCGAGCGCGAAGTGGCGGCAGGCGACCGGGACCGCGAGGCCAAGCTGACGGCGATTCGCGATCGGCTCGGCGCGGGGATGCGGGGCGTAGCCCAAAACGCGTTGAAACCGTGACGCCATGAACGAACCTTCGCCGAACATCGATTACGACATGCAGGCCGCGTGGCTGCGCCGCGTGACCTCCGATATTGAAAGCAACCTCGGCTCCTTCGCCATGCGGCTGAAGGAAGCCCTGCCGGATCGCGTGACGTTGCTCGAAAAGAAAGCGTTCTTCTCCGCGCCGAAGCTCACCGGCGTCAGCGTGGAAATCGGCGAGCGGCGTTACACACTGGAGGCCGACGGAAAACGCCTGAAGGCGACCGTGGCGATGGTCGTTCGCGGCATTACGCTGAACACCAAGACCGTCGATCCCGCACAGTGGTTCGCGCAGCTTTCCGAAGAGACGTTGAAGACCACCGAGCACGCCAAGAGCTTTAGCCAATCGCTCTCGACGTTCATGATTTCCTAGACAGGCATTCACCATGGGCTTGCTCGATTTTCTCAAGGGGCCCGATCCGGAAACGCAGGCCCGTCGCGCGGAATCGGAGGCACGGCAGGCGGAGGTGCTCCGCGCAATCCGCGCCCGCGTCCATCGCGTGCCCAAGTTCGTGCAGGAGCGCATGGATGCCAGCCGAGAGGGCCGACTGCCGTGGCTTGCGACACTGACGCCGGCGGAATTGCGCATCGCACGCTCGCATGGCATTCGGCCTATTTGCGCCGTCTCGGCCACGTGCTGGCTGCATTACGGCTGGTCGTGGACCAATGGCCATGCGCAGGGTTGGCAGGCGGCGCTGCAGCGTCTGCGCGATGAGGCGCGCGCCGCCGGGGCGAATGCCGTGCTCGATGTGAAGATGCGCACCATTCCGGTCGACGTCGAAAGCAGCATGGATTTCACGCTCGTCGGCACCGCAGTGAAGGTCGATGGACTTTCCGCGAGCGATGAGCCTCTCGTCGCAACGTGTCCTGCCCTGGAATTCGTTAAGCTGCTCGAGAGCGACATCGTGCCGACGGGCATCGCCATCGGCGCCGAGTACCGCTGGATCACCGACTGGCAGGGTCGCGCGGACCTCTCCTGGTACGGCAACACCGAGTGCAGCATTCTCTCCAATCACTGGAAATATGTGCGCGACTGCGCCTATCAACGCCTCCGCGAGGACACCGCACGACAGGGCAACGGCGCGCTTGCCCACATCAATTTCAGCCAGATGTTCGAGAGCGAGGGGCAACGCGAGCAGAAGCAATATCTCGCGCGTCATATCGTTATCGCCACCGTGGTCGATCAGCCGCGGTCCCGCCCGCTCACCCACGATTTTCGCATGGTCGTCGATATGCACGCCGGCAAGACACCTCTTACCGGGACCACCCAACATCACCAGTCCTACGCCTCGAATGACGAAGAAGGAGCCATCTAATTATGAGTACAGATCTTCCGGCCCACGCCCGCGAACGCCTGCAGGGCATGCGCACCGCGGCCCATCCCTCCGGCGTTTTCACCTCGGATTTCACCGTCAACGAATTCCTGCTCGTGCGCAAAGCCGGCTTCGAGCCAATCGGCATGTGTGTCGGCAGTTGCGTCTACCATGTCGGCATCCAGTACCGGTCGTGGAGCAAGAACCAGGAGCTCGACGTCCTTTCCCGCGCCATGTACCACGCGCGCGAACTGGCCATGGAACGCATGCGCGCCGAGGCCCAGGCCATGGGCGCGGATGGCATCGTCGGCGTCAAGTTGACGATCAAACGCATGGAGTGGGACAACCACATGCTCGAGTTCATCGCGATCGGCACCGGCGTCGTGCACAGCCATGGGCGTCAGGGTTTCCGCGCGCACGACGGCGGCCCGTTCACCTCAGACCTCTCCGGCCAGGATTTCTGGTCGCTGCTCCACGCTGGCTATCGGCCGGTCGAGATGGTCATGGGCTCGTGCGTTTATCACGTGGCGCATCGCGGCATGCTGGCCACGCTCGGCACGATCAGCAGCAACGTTGAGCTCGAGAATTTTACCGCCGCCATGTACGAGGCGCGCGAGATCGCCATCGAGCGCATGCAGGCCGAGGCCGCCACGGCCAAGGCGGAGGGCGTCGTCGGTCTCGACATCCACGAAGGCAGCCACGGCTGGGAAACGCACGTCATCGAATTCTTTGCCATCGGCACGGCGGTGTCGCCGCTCGATAAGGAAATCGCTCCGGAGAAGATTGCCGACCCGATCATGGTGCTGTCGGTTAATGATTGATTGATAGGATTTGTGGCAGCCGTCCACCCCCTGCGCGACGGGTCCATTGATGGAAGAATGACTCAACGGGGGGCCAAATCTCATCGAGCCCCGATCCCGGAGGTCGCGGGCTGCCCTCTGCGCAGAAATTCTCCCTCGCTAACCTGCCGCCGGAAACACCACCGTCACCTGCGTGCCTTTGCCGGGCTGGCTGGTGATGCCGAATTCCGCCGTGGCCCGTTCCGCCAACTTCTGCACGAGGACGAGGCCGAGGCCCAAGCCCTGCTGTTCGTTCTTCTTGCGGTCGAATTGCTGGAACGCGCCGATGTGCTTGATCTCTTCCGGCGCGATCCCCCGGCCTTCGTCGGTGACGACGAGCCCCCGTTCCGCGCTCAGCTCCATCGTCACCGGTGTGCCTTGCCGCGAGAATTTCAGCGCATTATCCAACAGTTCCTCCACGATCCGCGTCAAGTCATCCTTCTTGATCGAAAGAGGGCAGGCGCTGATCTTCAGGGCTACATCCTCGGTGCGTTTGTTCAGGCGCAGGGCCTCGCCCACGCCTGTTGCCACGGCCTCCCCGACCTCCTTGGCTGAAAGAAGAGTCGGCGCATCGGTCCCTGCATTTTGGAGATCGAGAATGAGTAGATAATTCCGCAGGGTGCGGTGCAGGCGCAACGCCGATTGATAAACGTCGCGATGAATATCGGCCAGCTCGGCTGGCTGAAACGCCGTCGCATCCGATAGGACGACTTCCATCAGGCCGATAATTCCTGCCAGCGGGGTAAAAACTTCGTGCGGCAATTGCGGCGGCACCGACGATCGCAGCTGCGCCACCATCCCATCCTCCACGCGCCAATTGATCGAGATGCGGGCGAAGCGCGCTTCCACGCAATTGCGCAGCGCCTCCAGGCTTACCGGCTTGACCAGGAAGTCGTCCGCGCCCTCTTCCATGCCCTTGCGTGGCGTCACGAGATCGGGCCGGCCCGTCATCAGGACGACTTGCCGCGATTTCAACTCGGGATCGCGCCGGATATCGCGCAGCAAAGTCGAGCCATCGCCACCCGGCATGTGGATGTCGCTTAGGATCAAGTCGGGCAAATTCTGGCGCGCCATGGCCAGCCCGGCCACGCCGGAGTCGGCCTCCAGCACGCGATAGCCGGCCCGGCGCAGGGCCAGCCCGAACATCGAGCGCACCTGCTGGTCGTCATCAATGAGCAGGATCGTTTTCATGGCGAGGTAATTCCGAATCCAGTACTTCGCGCACTTTGCTCGCAAGGGAGGACGGGGTAAAGGGTTTTTGCAGCAGGACAATGCCCTCGTCCAACACGCCTTGGCGCACAACCGCATTTTCGGTGTAGGCCGAGGTGAAGAGAATCTTCGTGTGCGGGTAGAGCTTCCGTATGCGGTCGGACAATTCCTTGCCGCTCATGTGCGGCATGACCACGTCGGTCAGCAAAAGGTCGATGTGCCCGATGTCGCGCTGATGTTTCAGCGTCATCGCCTCGATTCCGTTGGCTGCGGTCAGCACGGTGTAGCCGAGCCGCCGGAGCAGATTTGCCGCCATCTCCAGCAGAGAGGGATCGTCCTCGGCCAGGAGGATCGTCTCCGTGCCGTGCGGCATCTCGGCGCTTTTCGGCAGGCGATCCTTGCTCGGCGCAACCATCTCGACTTGCGGCAAATAGAGCCGCAGGGTCGTGCCGCGCGCGACCTCACTATAGAGGCTGATATGGCCGTCGCTTTGCCTGATGATGCCGTAGCAGGTGGCCAAGCCGAGGCCCGTCCCTTCCCCTGTGGCCTTGGTGGAGAAAAACGGCTCGAAGGCACGCGCCTTCACCTCCTCCGTCATGCCCATCCCGGTATCGGACATCGCGAGCATCACGTACCCACCCGGCTTCATGCCGGGATGGGCGCGGACCTGTTCCTCATCGAGCATAAGGTTCGCCGTCTCCAGCGTGAACCGGCCGCCGTTGGGCATGGCATCGGCCGCGTTCATCGCGATACTCACGATGACCTGGTCCATCTGGCCCGGGTCGATCTTCACATGGTTCAGCCCGGGTGTGGGCTCGAAACGGACATCGACCTCGCGGCCCATCAAGTGCTGCAGCGTGCCGACCATGTCGAGCACCACGCGATTCAGGTCAAGAATTTCGGGCTGCAAAATTTGCTTCCGCCCGTAGGCCAAAAGCTGGCGGGTGAGGGTGGCCGCGCGATCGGCGGCCAGGCGGATTTCCTGCGCGCTATTCCCAAGCACGCCATCGGCGGGCAGTTCGCTGAGCAATAATTCGCTCTGGCCGATGATGGCGGTGAGGATGCTGTTGAACTCGTGCGCCACGCCGCCGGCGAGCTTGCCCACCGTTTCCATTTTTTGCGCCTGAAAGAGCCGCGCTTCCATCTTGTTTTTCTCCGTCACGTCGTGCTGGATGGCGACGAAATGGGTGATGGCCCCATCCTTGCCCCGAATGGGCGCGACCTGCCACTCCATTTCGAACGCTTCGCCCCCTTTCCGATAATTCACCACTTTGCCCTCGAACGCGCCGCCTCGTTCCAAGTCGCGCCGCAGGCGATCCATCACGGCGCGATCGGTGCGCGCGCCCTGCAGAATCCGCGGTGTCTGCCCGATCACTTCCTCCGCCGTGTAACCGGTCATCTTGGTGAAGGCAGGGTTGACGAAGATGATCTTGGGCCCAGGCAGGTCCAGCTTGGCATCGGTGATGATGATCGACTCCTTCGCTTGCTCCACGGCAGTGCCAAGCAGCTTCACCATCTCCTCCGTCTGCTTCCGCGCGGTGACGTCGCGCGCCACCATGTAGAACAGCCGTTCTTCGGGAACGCTGACCGAGTTCATCTGCAACCACCGGTAGCTGCCGTCTTTGCACAAGGCGCGTGCTTCGAAGCCCATGATGCTGCCGGTTTTCAGCGTGGAACGCATGGCTTCAAATACCGTCATGCCTTCTGCGGGGTGGGTGAACGTCATGAACGGCTTCGCCAGCAATTCCTCCTTGGGGAAACCGGTGATCTTCTCCACCGCCGGGTTGATCTGCTTGAAGAAGCCATCGAAGCCCGCGGTGAAAATCATGTCGGGTGAAAGCTCGAACATGCGGTTGAGCCGCCGCGTTGCGCTCTTGCCTTCCGTCACGTCGCGGAAGGTCCAGATGCGGCCGAAATGCTTGCCATCCTTGCCCACCACGGGCGACGAATAGCGGTCGAGGATTGTGCCGTCACGCAACTCGATCTCGTCCCAGCTCGCCTCCGTGGGGTGCGCGTTCAGATAAGCCACCTTTTCGATGAATTGGGCGGGATTTTTCGTTTGTTTCGTCGCCCACTGGAATTGCTTCCGCTCGTCGGTGCTCTCGTAAATCAATGCGGGCATTTTCCAGACCTCGGCCATCCGCTGGTTTTGCAGGATCTTGTATCCGTCGGTGTCGACCACGAGCACACCGTCGATGGACGAGTTGATTTGCGCCTCGAAGAATGCGGTCCGTTCGGCCAGTTTTTGGCTCGTCCTTTCCATTTCCTCCACCATCCGGCGCAATTCGCGCGAGTGCTTCCGCAATTCCAGCTGCGCCACCACCTGCCGGCCCAATGCTTCCAGCGCGGCGATTTGACTGGCGCTCAGGTCGCGCGGCACTTGGTCCTTCACGCAGATCATGCCCACCGCATGGCCGTCGGAGGATCTCAGCGGAGCTCCGGCATAGAACCGGATCTTCTGACTGCCCGTCACCATCGGATTGTGGGCGAACCGCTCGTCCTTCGTTGCGTCGGGGACGACCAGCACTTCGCCCTGCAAAATTCCCTGCGAGCAAAACGCGATTTCGCGCGTCGTCTGCGAATCGGTTATGCCGATCTTCGACTTGAACCACTGGCGTTTCTCATCGACCAGGCTGATCATGGCGATCGGTGTGCCGCAGATGTGCGAGGCCAGCAGCGTCAGGTCGTCGAATTCTTTCTCCGGGTCCGTGTCAAGAATCTGGTAATCGAGCAGTGCCTTCAGCCGCGCCTTTTCGTCGAGTGGGAGATTTGGATTCATTTCGTGCAAGACGGCTCCATTCCCCGCAGCCTATGCATCGAGCATCTCGCGCACCTTGCGGGCAAGGCCGGTTGGAGTGTAAGGCTTGGGTAAAAAATCAATGTCTCCCTCCAGCACCCCGTGATGCGCGATCGCATCCTCGGTGTAGCCCGAGGTGAAAAGGATGCGCAGGTTGGGATAAGTGATCTTCAGCCACTCGGCCATGACCTTGCCGCCCATGCGCGGCATGATGACATCGGTGATGACGAGGCGAAGCGGCGGCCCCGTATTTTCCCGCACCACGCGCAACGCATCCTGGCCGTTGGGCGCGATCAGCACGTTGTAGCCGCGGCCCTTCAGGATGCTTTGAGCGAGGTTTCGCAGCGACGGTTCGTCCTCCACCACCAGGATGGTTTCGGTCCCGAGCCGGATCGGTCCGGTCTTGCGCAGGTGGTTTGCATTCGTGGCTGGCGCTTTTTCGATGCGCGGGAAATAAATCGTAAAGGTGCTGCCCTTGAGCAAGGTGCTCTCCACTTCGATGTGGCCGCCCGACTGCTTGACGATCGACTGGCAGGTGAGCAAGCCCAACCCGGTGCCCTTGCCCGCGATCTTGGTGGTGAAGAACGCCTCAAACAGCCTCTGCTTTACCTCATTCGTCATGCCCACTCCGGTGTCGGCCACGCTTAGCGTCACATAGTGTCCGGGGGCGAGGTCGGTGCCGGCCCTGGGATCTGCCTCATCCACCACGGCGAGACCGGTCTGGATCGTCAACTTCCCACCGTTAGGCATGGCGTCGCGCGCGTTCACGACCAGGTTCATCAGCACCTGCCAGATGTAACCCGAGTCAGCGCGGATAAGGCCGATTTCCTCCTCGCAACGCATGGTCATCTCGACGTTCTCGTTGATCAATTGGCGCAGCATTTTCTCCATGCCGTGAATCACCTCGTTCAGGTCGAGATCGATCGGCTGCACTTTCTGTTTGCGGCTGAAGATGAGCAGTTGCTGCGTCAACCCCGCCGCCCGGCGCGAGGCCTGGCGCACTTCGTCGACATACTTCTGCAGCGGGTGCTCCGGCTCCAGGTCCTGCATGATCAAATCGCTGTAGCCCATGATCACGGCCAGCACATTGTTAAAATCATGCGCCACGCCCGCCGCCAGTTGCCCCACGACCTCCATCTTTTGCGCCTCGATGAACTGCGCTTCGTACCGCTTGCGTTCCCTGCGTTCGCGAACGCCATCGAGCGCCCGGCTGACGGCCTGCCCGAGCCGTGCAATGCGATCCTTCAGCAGGTAATCGGACGCGCCCTGCTGCATCGCGGCCACCGCCATCTCCTCCCCTATCGCCCCGGAGACGATGATGAACGGGATATCGAGATGGGCCTGCTTCTTCAAAAGCTCCAGCGCGCGCAAACCGCTGAAGTTGGGCATGGCGTAATCGGACAAGATGAGGTCGATGGTGGGATTGAGCGCAGCGAGGAACGCGTCCTCCGTGTCGACGCGTTGATACTCAAACTCGAACTCGGCCCGGCGTAGTTGACGCGCGAGGAGTTCGGCGTCCATCGGATTGTCCTCGACGATCAGGATATGGATAGGGTTTTCCATTCAGCTTTCCAGTTGTGGCGGGTGAGGGAGCACGACCCCGTACACGCCCAGTTTTCGAACGGGTGCGGAAAATTGCTCGAAGTAGATCGGCTTCACGAGGTAGCTGTTTCGACCCGGATGATAACTCTTTAACCGATCATTTTGGTGTCCGAATGACGTTAATACAACTTTGAGAGTCGACAAGCCCAATAGACCCGGAGCACTATTCGCCGTCACGGCGACAAGGCCAACTAACACCGTCATCATCATTGTGCCATGGGCCAGAAC
This sequence comes from uncultured Candidatus Methylacidiphilales bacterium, assembly GCA_964657775.1. GTDB lineage: Bacteria > Verrucomicrobiota > Verrucomicrobiia > Methylacidiphilales > UBA1321 > JABDGH01. The sequence goes on from CAZZWT010000084.1 coordinate 8,498, forward strand.
AAACCTTAGAAAAGCCACCGCGCAGAGCGAGACCGCGGTCGAGCCAAAACCCCGTGCGAATGCCCAGTGGCGGATTGCCAATTCGGTAGAGAGAGTGGAGATCATACGTCCTCTCGCGCTTTTGTCAGGGTTAGAGATAAGTTCGGGATGTTTCGTGTTAATGTAGGACGTACGCCACCTGCCCCGTTTTGTGAGGGGACAAGCTGTTTTCCTTGGGGAAGACCAGACGTCTGACTACTACGGGGAACCTCGGCCAATCCTATTGATAGTTAATGCTTTATTTCTCACCGATAATAAACAGTGGCATTAATTAATTTTGAGCCGCGCCGTCTCCCGCTGAATCAGCGACAGGGGGCTTGATCCTGGCGGAAACTGCGCCAAGCTTAACCCTCCATGCAGCACAGCCCGCAATTCCTCAAACTGGTCAATGACGCCAAGCACCGGGTCAAAGAAATCTCCGTTCACGATGCCTACATCGAGGCGAAGAAACCGGGCGTTTACCTCATCGATGTCCGCGAGGAAAGCGAGTGGCACGCGGGTCACGCCCCGGGAGCCGTCCACCTCGGGAAGGGGATCGTCGAGCGCGATATCGAGCAGCGCATCCCCAACACGGCCTCGCGCATCGTGGCCTATTGCGGCGGCGGCTATCGCTCCGCCCTGGTCGTCGATAATTTGCAGAAGATGGGCTACACCAACGTGGTCTCGGTCGAGGGCGGCTGGCGCGGTTGGCGCGAGCTCGGCCTGCCCATCTCCACCGCGCCGGAAGTCCCCCCGCGCAGCCCGCATGAGAAGCTCGGCGGCCTGTACCACCTCGCGCGCATGGTCGATAAGGCGCGCCTTTTCCCCGCCGGCAAGCTGCCCGGTTATAATTACCTGACCTTCGGCTTCGACAAAACGCTGCTCGATTTCATGTGCCTGGAAGGCGCGGCTTTCGAACAGATCGTGGCCAAGAACCCGACCGACGAGGGCGTGGTGAACGCGCTGAAGGAGAAGCTCGGACCCGCCTGGCCGAGCGACCACGCCATCACCGATTTCAATAACAAGATCGTCAACCGCAAGCCCGATTCGCCGGAAAAAGTCGCCGCCTTCGAGCAGCGCCGCAACGCCTGCGCGCCGACCAAGAAGAAGGTAGAAACCTACTTCGACCTGATCGATCTTGAGGAAGATCGCATCCAATAACGCAACGCCATGAGCACCGAGCACCTGTCCGTTCCCGAGGCGATCCGCACCCGCCGCACCACGAAAAAGTTCAAGCCCGATCCGATTCCCGAAGACAAGCTCCAGCATCTGATCGAGCTGACCCTGGCCGCCCCGAGCAGCTTCAACCTGCAGCAGTGGCGCCTCATCGTCATCGACGATCCCGCCCAGAAAGCCGCGCTGGCCAAGGCCTCGTGGAACCAACCGCAGATCACCACGGCACCCGTGACGTTCGTCTTTGCCGCCAGCATCCGCGGGTGGGAAAAGACCCTGCCGCACACGATCAAGACCGCGCTGGAGCTCGGCGCGTGGACGCAGAAGACGGCCGATTATTTCTCCGGCTCGGTTCCCGGTTTCCAGGACGGCCTCGGCGACAAGCAGCGCGAGTATGCGATCAAGGACGCCATGATCGCCGCCACCCACTGCGCGCTCGCCGCAGAGGGCATGGGTCTCAATTCCTGCTTCATGAACGGCTGGAACGAGGAAGCCGTCAAGGAAATCATCGGCGCGAAGGGCAATCCGGATATCGTCATCGCGCTGTTGCTGCCGGTCGGTTACGGCGAGACAGCGTATGCCTACGCCGGCCGTCTACCCGACGAGCACACCGTCTTCCGCAACAAGCTGAGCTAGCAAAGCAAAAGGTAGCCGGCGCAGGCCCTTGCGCCCGGAGCGTCCCGTCCGGGAAGCTTGTGTATCCGACTTTAGAAAGAACGGCGGACTCAAAGTAGGGTGGCCCGGACAACTCGTTGTCCGGGTTCGCGTGGACACATTCCACGCGAACAGGAGGTCGCCCGAAGCATTGAAATTGCAAGGGCAGGCGAGCGCTTTCCGGTTACCTCCTGTGGCTCAGCTAATCGCTTCGCCACCCGGACAACTCGTTGTCCGGGCCTCCCAAATTACGAAGTCTTCCCTCGTTCCCAAACTCCATTTGGGAACGCACTTGTCCGCGCAATTCCATTGC
>CAZZWT010000085.1:0-10650 GCA_964657775.1 uncultured Candidatus Methylacidiphilales bacterium
GATCTTCGATGGTCACAGTGTGGCGCTCAATGCGCAGGGCGAAGTGCTCGCGCTCGGCGCGAGCTTTGCGGAGGACGTCCTCGTGGTTTCGATTCATGGTAGGGACGGCAGTCCCCTGCCGTCCGTCGCATCGCCTTCCACGGACGCGAACGGAGTCGCGTCCCTACCTTCCAATCAGGAGGAACAACTCTTTCACGCATTGGTCCTCGGCGTCCGCGATTACGTCGCCAAATGCAACTTCAAATCCGTCGTCCTCGGCCTCTCCGGCGGCATCGATTCCGCCATCGTCGCTGTCATCGCCGCCGCAGCGCTGGGACCGGAAAAAGTCTGGGGTGTTTCCCTTCCCTCGCGCTACTCCAGCGAAGGCAGCCTGAACGACGCCGCGCAACTCGCGAAAAGACTTGGCATCCGCTACGATGTGCTGCCCATCGCCGATCCGGTTGTCGCCCTGGAAAAAGTGCTCGAGGCTCCCTTCGAGGGCCGCACGCCCGACGCCACGGAGGAAAATCTCCAGTCGCGCACGCGCGGACTCTTGCTCATGGCGCTCTCGAATAAATTCGGCCCGCTCGTCCTTACCACCGGCAATAAGTCGGAGCTCGCCGTCGGCTACTGCACGCTCTACGGCGACATGTGCGGCGCGCTCGCCGTCATCGCCGATGTGTTGAAGACGGAGATCTACGCCCTCGCCCGCTGGATCAATCGCGACGAGGAAATCATTCCCTGGGCCACGATCGAAAAGCCGCCGAGCGCCGAGCTTCGCCCCGACCAGACCGACCAGGACAGCCTCCCGCCCTACGATGTCCTCGATCGCATCCTCGACCACTATGTCGTCGATGACGCCGATCCCAAGATGCTCGTCAGCGAAGGCATTGCCCCCGAAGTCGTCCGCGACGTCCTCAATAAAATCACCTTCAGCGAATACAAACGCCGCCAAGCTGCGCCCGGACTCAAGGTCTCTCCCCGCGCCTTCGGGATGGGCCGCCGCGTGCCGATCGCGCAGGGATTTCGGAGTTGAGGATTGCATCATGAATTTAGTTGCACCCCATGAAGTGCTACTTTAGTATCACTTCATGGATGCAGAACTCGTCACCACCCTCAAGCGCAACGCGACAAAAATCATCGCCAGAGTTCAAAAAAACAAGCACCCGGTTTTAATCACTCATCGCGGCCTCCCAGCCGCTTATTTGATCGACGCCAAGAGTTTTGATCTCTTGCAGACCCGCATGAAAATTTTGGAGGGAATAGCACAGGGTGAACTGGACTATCGTGAAGGTCGCTTTGTAACCCAAGCGCAGGCCAAAAAGAAGATGCAGCGATGGCTGAAGTAATATGGATGGATTCAGCCCTCGCTCAGCTTGACGCGATTGGTCACTACATTGCCTTCGAAAATCCTGAGGCTGCAGACCGACTTGTTCAGCGCGTCTTTACGGCAACGGACCAACTCGGGCATTTTCCCAAGTCAGGCTCGCGCCTTCCAGAGTTTCCAAAATCAGTTTACCGTCACCTGGTCATCAAATCATGCCGGGTCATCTATCGCCTCGACCGCGAGAAAGTGATTATCGTCTGGGTCATGCGTTCCGAAATGGTTCTGCACTGGGCAATTTTGCAATAACAACCCATTTCTACCGAACGGTAGGTAACTTTTCGATTGACCACAAGAGCACTTCTGCGAGCGTTGACGGCGCCATGCCGAAAGCCTCCTCCGACCCCCGCCAGCGCCTGCTTGATGCGGGCCTGAAACTTTTCGCCAATCGCGGCTATGCCGGCACGGCGGTGCAGGATATCACGGAGGAGGCGAAGGTCACCAAACCAACGCTCTATTATTACTTCGAAAACAAGGAAGGCCTCTTCCAGGCTCTCGTAGATCAGGCGATGGACGAGCGTCTGCGGCTGATGCAGCACGCCGCGCCTCCGGGCAAGGCGACCGTGGATCAACTGGTCGACATCATCGCCATCCTGACCGATTTCGCGCGCCGCCAGCCTGATCTCCTCCGCATCACTTTCGCCATCGCGTTCGCGGCCGATGGGGAATACCCCACCGGCTTCAAGAAGCACGCAAAGATGCGCGCCTCATTCGAGTTCATCGCCGGGATTATTCACGCCGGACAGGAACGCGGCGTGCTGAGCTCTGACTATAACGTCATGGAACTCACTCAATCGTATTTCAATCTCGTACAGCACTCGATCGCGATCACCATTATCGAGCCGAAGTTCCGTAAGCTGAAACCACCGATTCCACTGCCACCCCGCATGGAACCGAAGCGCGTGGTGGAGCTTTTCCTCGGCGGCGCCGGAAATCCCAAGCGGACATCCTTCAATGGAAACGGAATCAAACCGCCAACCGTCGCCCGGAGGTCGACGGCGACCAGGGCTACCGTGATCGCCGCCGCGCTGGGCCTGTCGTTGCTCTCCGTCAACGCCGCGACCACCGATACGAACCAGCCGCCCGCCGCGAACGTCGTCCCCTCCGCGCCAACCACGCCCGCCACGGAGCCCGCGCCCGCCGCCGGTCCTGCCGGCATCACCAATTCCGCGCCGGTTCTCACGGATGACGTCCGCCCCATTCCCCTCGCGGTCAAGGCGAGCCATCCTGAGCTCGCTATCGTCTCGCCCGTGGCCCAGAACGCGAAGAACGCACTCGCCCTCGATTTGCAGACCGCCTTCCAGCTCACCGCCGTGCGCGACGACTCGCTCAAGATCAGCATGGAGGACATCGAGATCGCGCGCGCGCAACTGAGCCAGTCGATCGCCGCACTGTGGCCCACCTTCACGGTCAATAATCAGCAGCAGTTCCTCCACTATCGTGGCGCCAATCCCGACGGCTTCACCATCCTCGGCAACTCGACCATCACGGGCAACCGCAACTACACGTCGCAGTCGAACGTGCAGATGACTTATACCGTTTTTAACGGCTTTCAAAATTACAACAACGTCGGCGCGAGTTCTGCTGCCGTCGCCGCAAAGCGCGAGACGCTGGCGCGCAATTACCAGACGATTTACCAGGACGTCGCCCAGGCTTTCTACAATGTCCTGCAATACCAGGGCGACATGGTGGTGGAGACCGATCTGATTGACGCCCTGCGCGCGCGCGTGGATGACCTGAAGGACCGCGTCAACCTCGGCCGCTCGCGCCCCGCCGAGTTGCTGCAGGCCCAAACCGATCTCGCGAATGCGAAGGTGACGTACGAGTCGCAGCGCGGCTCCATGAACGCAGCGAAGGAAACCATCGCCTTCTATACGGGTGTACCGTCCGCGAACCTCGAGTTAAAAGATACGCAGGCCTTCCCCACCGTCGCGCAACTCGAAGCCTACGTCGCGCAAAGCGGTTCGCGGCCCGACGTTCTCTCCGAGCTCGACACGCTGCGCCAACAGGAGCGTTTGCTCTCCGTGGCCGAGGGCCAGCTCTTGCCCACCATCACGGCGAACGGCAACTTCCTCGCATCGCAGGATCCGGCCTCGAATAACGTCGATGCGAGCATGACGCTGGAGGCCTCGATGCCGATCTTCGACGGCGGCCTCATCGCCGGGCAAATCCACCAGAATCACGAGATGGTGCGGCAGGACCGGCTCAATGTGGAGAACCTGCGCCGCACCGCCGATCAGGACACGCGCACGGCCTATGCAAATTTCAACGCGAGCGTGGCGCAAGTCGTCGTCCTGCGCGAGGCCGCGACGCTGGCCGCGAAGGATTTTTCGGCGCAAGTGGATGATTACCGCCGCGGCGTGGTGTCGAATCTCGATGTGCTCACCGCGCTGCAGGATTACCAGACCGCGCGGATTCAACTGCACAACGCGAACATGCAGGCGCGGCTCGATCTCATCAACCTGCACGTCGCCGCCGGCACCGCCGCGCGCGGCCCGGGCGCGACTAGCCAGGCGCTGCCGAAATCGGCCGGGAGCACGCCTTGAATCCTGTCGGCCCCGCCGTGCGCTCCGCCGGCGCAGCGATGGGCGGAGGCGCGTTCGGCTCCCTCGCCGATCTCTCCATCCGTCGTCCCGTCTTCGCGTGGATGCTGATGGCCGGGCTGGTCATCTTCGGTGCGATCGGACTCTCGCGCCTCGGCGTCAGCGAGCAGCCTGACGTCGATTTTCCCGTGCTCACGATCAACGCCACGTGGGGCGGCTCCGCGCCGGAGGTGATGGAAACGGAGATCGTCGACAAGATCGAGGAGCAGGTCATTTCCACGCAGGGCGTGCGCAACGTCACCTCGCAAATCCAACAGGGCCAGGCCTCGATTACGCTCGAGTTTGAGATCGACCGCAACATCGACGCCGCGCTGACCGAGGTGCAATCGAAGCTCAGCAACGTCACGCTGCCCATCGGCGCCGACTCGCCCACCATCGTCAAAAGCAATCCGGAGGACCAGCCGATCGTGCTGCTCAGCGCGTCGTCCACTTCGCGCGACATGCACGCGCTTACGGAATTCCTCGAGCTCAACGTCACCGACCAGCTCAAGATTTTGCCCGGCGTCGGCGAGGTTACCCTAGCCGGCTACCAGCAGCGCAATCTCCGCGTCTGGGTCGATAACAACAAGCTCAAGCCGCTCCAGTTGACGATGCTCGATGTGAAGAGCGCGCTCGAGACGGAACAGGTCGAGGAGGCCGCCGGATACCTCGAAAATGCCCAGACCGAGTTCAACGTCCGCACCATGGGCGAAGGCATCACCCCCGAGGCGGTGGGCGACATCCAGATCAAGAAGCGCGGCGGCGAGGCTATCTACAATTCCACCATCCGCATCCGCGATGTGGCGCGTGTGGAGGACGGTCTCGATGATGTGCGCCACATGGCCATCGTCAATGGCAAGCCGGGCATCGGCATCGGTGTGAAGAAGCAGCACGGCGCCAATTCGGTCGCGGTGGCGAAAGCGGTGAAGGATCGCCTCGTCGAGCTGCGCAAAGGCCTGCCGCCCGACATCACGATCGACGTCAACTTCGACAGCTCCATTTTCATCGAGGACGCCATCCACGAAACCGAGTTCACGCTGCTTCTTTCCGCGCTGATCACCAGCGTCGTCTGCTTTCTTTTCCTCGGTTCGTGGAGTTCCACCTTCAACGTCCTGCTTTCCATTCCCACCTCGGTGATGGGCACGTTCGCGATTCTCTATTTCATGGGCTTCACGCTCAATTTCTTCACGCTGCTCGGGCTCTCGCTTGCCATCGGCATTGTGGTGGATGACGCCATCATGGTGCTGGAAAACATCATGCGCCACCGCGAGATGGGCAAGAGCAAGGTGCTCGCCTCTCGCGACGGCGCGCGCGAGATCACCTTCGCCGCGCTCGCCGCCACCATCGCGGTCGTCGCGATCTTCCTACCCGTCGCGTTCATGACCGGGATCATCGGCCGCTTCTTCTACCAGTTCGGCATCACCATCTCTGGCGCGGTGCTGCTCTCGCTGATCGAGGCGATCACCGTCACACCGATGCGCTGTTCGCAATTCATGGGCGATACGAGGCGCGGCTACGCGCACTGGGCCGCGAGCGAGTTCGAGAAAATCAGCGTGGTCTATCGCCGGGTGCTGGCCGCTTGCCTGGATCATCGCTGGCTCGTCATCTTTGTCTCGCTGGCGATCTTCGCCCTCTCGCTTGTGCTCGCGTATCGGCTGCCCAAGGAATTCCTGCCGCGCCAAGACCAGAGCGAGTTCCTCATTCGCGTGCAGACCCCGGTGAAATCCTCCATCATCTTCACCGAGGGCAAGATGGTCGAGTGCGAGAAAGTGCTGAAACAGCATCCCGAAATCGACCACTTCTTCTCATCGATCGGCGGCTTCACCAGCGACACCGGTGCGGCCGATGGCGCGGTCACTGATGGCCAGGTCAATAGCGCGCTTATCTACGTCACGCTCAAGCCCAAGTCGAAGCGCGATCTCGGCCAGTTCGCGGTGATGGATAAATTGCGCGAGGAACTAAACGCCATCCCCGATGTCAGCGCCGTGCCACAGGATCTTGCCTCGCACGATTTCATCGCGGGCCGCGGCTTCCCCATCGAGCTGAATTTGCGCGGGCCCGATTACCACGTGCTGGAGAAGAAAGCGCAGGAAATCATCGACCAGATGAAGCAGAACGGCGACTTCCGCGACATCGATACCGACTTCCGCACCGGCATGCCCGAGGTGCAGATTCACCCCGACCGCGCGCTGGCCACCATGTCCGGCGTCACCGTGGATACCATCGCCTCCACCGTGCAGGCCGCGATTGGCGGCGCGGTACAAGGCAAGTACACGAACAAGGACCGCCGCTACGATGTGCGCCTGCGACTTGAAGGCGGCGAACGCATCGGGCCCGGCGACATCCTGGCGCTTGATGTTCGCACCGATTACGGCGAGCTGATTCCGATTTCCAACGTGATCAAAACCGAGACGGTCGGCACCTACCAGACCATCGCGCGGACCTTGCGCGAGCGTTCCATCTCGATCTTCGCCAACATCACGGAGGGCAAATCCCAGGCCGAGGCGCTGGACCAAGCAGAGGCGATTGCCAAGAACACGCTGCCGCCCGGCTACCGCGTTTACCTCAGCGGCGGAGCGCAGACGTTCCGCGAAACCTTCTCCAGCCTCTTCTTCGCGCTGTGGCTCGGCATCGTGGTTTCGTACATGGTGCTGGCCTCGCAATTCAACAGCTTCCTGCATCCGTTCGCCGTGTTGCTCTCGCTGCCGTTCTGCATCAGCGGCGCGTTCATCGCGTTGCTGCTCACCGGCCAGTCGATCAATCTCTACAGCCTGATCGGACTCGTGCTGTTGATGGGCATCGTGAAGAAAAACTCGATCCTGCTTGTGGAATTCACCAACGCGAAGCGCTTCATCGAAGGCCTTTCCGTGCGCGAGGCGATTCTCGCGGCAGGTCCCGTGCGCCTGCGCCCCATCTTGATGACCTCGCTCGCGACGCTGGCCGCGGCGGTCCCACCTGCCCTCGCGCTTGGGCCGGGCGCGGAGAGCCGCATTCCCATGGCCATCACCGTTATCGGTGGCGTGATCGTCTCCACCTTTTTCACGCTATTGGTCGTCCCTTGCGCGTATAGTTTAATGGCACGACTCGAAGGCAAATCGCATCCCGAAGCGGAGCTTTATCAGCAGAGCGCAAAGCCCGCGCTGCGCGAGCCGAAAAAGGCCGAGGCTTTGACGAAATAATGGCATTCCCATGACCCTCTCCGACCTCTCCATCCGGCGTCCCGTTTTTGCGTGGATGCTGATGGGCGCGCTCATGTTTTTTGGCGTCATTTGCTTCATGCAGCTTGGGGTTAGTCAGTTGCCGGAGGCCTCGCCGCCCCAGCTCACTATCACCGTGGCGTGGGTGGGCGCCGCGCCCGAGGTGATGGAAACGCAGATCGTCAACCCGATCGAGGAAGCCGTCATCGCCGTGCAGGGCATCCAAGACATCCAATCGACCATGCGCGAAGGCATCGCCAACATAGAACTCACGTTCCGCAGTGATCGCGATGTCGATGCCGTTCTCCAGGAAACCAACTCCAAACTCCGTTCCGTCAAGCTACCCGACGATGTCCTGCCACCTACCATCGACAAGCACAACACCGACGAAGACCCCTTCATGTGGCTGGCCATCACCTCGAACAAGCGCTCCTTCAAGGATGTGCTGACCTTCGTCGATCTCCATCTCCGCGACCGGTTGCGTGTGATTCCCGGTGTGGGCGACATCATCCTGGGCGGCTGGTCCGATCGCAATCTTCGCGTCTGGGTCGACAACAACAAGCTGCTCGCCCATCAACTTTCCATTCTCGATGTGCGCAACACGCTCAAGATGGAGAACAACGAGACGTCCTCCGGCGATTTGGAGAACAGCACCGATGAATCGAACATCCGGACCATGGGCGAGGCGTTAAGCACCGAACAGATGGGCAACCTCCTCATCACCCAACGCGGCGGCTCGCGCATTTACCACTCCGACATTCGCCTGCGTGATGTTGCCACGATCGAAGACGGACTGTCCGATACCCGCAGCATGGCACGCAGCGACGGCATGATCACGCTGGGTGTCGGCATCCAAAAAAAGCACGGCGAGAACGAGGTCAAGGTCGGCGAGGCCGTTCGCGCCTTCGTCAAAGAGGTCAACGAGGAACTGGCCAAGTCCGATCCCGACATGCACATGTACGTGAACTACGACGGTACCCATTTCACCTCGCAGGCCATCGGCGAAACGGAAATTACCGTGCTGCTTTCCGTCATCGTGACAGGGTTGGTCTGCTGGGCGTTTCTCGGCTCGTGGACGTCCACATTCAATGTGCTCTTGTCCATTCCCACCTCGGCGCTCGGCACCTTCATCGTCATGCGCCTGCTCGGTTTCACCATCAACTTTTTCACGCTCCTGGGCATGTCGCTGGCGATCGGCATCGTGGTCGATGACGCCATCATGGTGTTGGAAAATATCACGCGTCATTTCCACATGGGCAAAACGGCCCGCCAGGCCGCGCTGGATGGCGCGCGCGAGATCAGCTTCGCCGCGACCGCCGCCACCACCTCGGTCATCATGGTCTTCGTCCCGGTGCTCCTGGTCAACGGCTTCATCGGCACCTTTCTCTTTCAGTTCGGCATGACGATATCCACGGCCGTCGCCTTGTCGCTACTCGAGGCGATCACGCTCACGCCTATGCGCTGCTCGCAGTTTATGACACCGAAAGAGGACGAGTACCGGTTCGCGGTTTACATCAACCGGGTCTTCGGTTCCTTTTCGCAATGGTATGGGCGCAAGCTGGCCTTCTGCCTTCAGCACCGTTGGAAGGTCATCCTGGGCGCGTTCGTCCTCTTCGCTCTTTCATGCGGATCGGTGAAATTCATCAAACTCGAATTTTCACCCGACCAGGACATCGGTCTTTTCATGGTCCGCTATCACACGCCGGTCGGCTCGTCTCTCGCCTTCACCAGCGATAAGGCCCGCCAGCTGGAAAACATCCTTCATGACCAGCCTGCGGTGCGACATTATTTCGTGAACATCGGCGGCTTCGAAGGTGGCGAGACGAACAAGGGCATGTCCTTCGTTTCGCTCCACGATTTAGGCGAGCGCAACCAAACCGAGAAGCAGGTCATGGACTCGGTGCGCGATCGCATCAAGAAGGACATCCCCAAGGATTTCGACGCATCGCTCATCAATCCCGCCGGCGATTTTGGTGATTCCAAAAATGGATCGAACATCGAGCTCAGCATCCGGGGCCCGGATTACACCGTGCTGAAGGAGAAAGTGGATGAACTCAAGAAACGCTTCGCCGAGAGCAAGATGATGACCGACTTCGACACCGATTTCCGCGACGGCATCACCGAGGTCCACGTCACACCCGACCGCGAAAAAGCCGCGGCGAGCGGCGTCAGCGTGAAGGACATCGCCGACACGATCAACACCGCGATTGGCGGCGTCCGTCAGGGCTACTACACCAACGGGATCCGGCGTTACGATGTGCGCATTCGACTCCAGCAGGACCAATGGCAATCGCCGGACGACATCAAAAAACTCCTGATCCGGACCAGCTACGGCGAACTGATTCCGCTTTCCAACGTCACCACGGTGACCGAGGAAAAAAAGCTTCTGACCATCAACCGCGAGATGCGCGAGCGCTCGATCAACGTCTACGCGAATACCACCGCCGGGCAATCGTTGGACAAGGTGATGGAGTACGCGCGCAAGACGGCGAAGGAAGTCCTGCCGCCCGGCTACAGCTTGAAGGAGGTCGGCGCATCGAAGGACGCGATCGAGGCTTTCGAGAGCTTCATCTTCACCCTCGTGCTCGGCCTCGTCATTTCCTACATGGTGCTCGCGGTGCAATTCAACAGCTTCATCCATCCCTTCCCCGTCATGATCGCGCTTCCCTTCTCGATCACCGGCGCATTTTTATCGCTACTGCTGACCCACAACTCGCTCAACCTTTACAGCTTCATCGGCATCATTGTGCTGATGGGCATCACGCTCAAAAATTCGATCCTGCTGGTCGAATTTTTCAACAAGCAGCGCGTGGAACACGGCCGTTCGTTGCGCGAGGCGATTCTCATTGGCGCGCCCATCCGCCTGCGACCCATCGTCATGACTTCCGCGGCAACGGTCGCGGCCTCGATCATCCCCGCGCTCGGCATCGGCCCGGGTGCGGAGGTGCGCGTGTCGATGGCGGTCGTGATCATCGGCGGTGTCTGTGTTTCAACCGTGTTTTCCCTTATCGTTGTGCCGTGCCTTTATGACCTGATGGCGCCGGTTCAGGACGCCTCACACCACATTCGGCGGGAGTTGGACGAAGCGGATGCCACCACGGCTGCCCAGGCCGAACCCGAATTGGCTAATTACGGGAATTAATAATTGCCAACCAGCACCCGCACGGCAGCATTTTGCCGATGCGCCAACCCGATCTTATTTCCCGCTCGCGCGTAGATAAGAAAAAGCCCCAGCGGACGCGGGGCATCATCTGGTCTGTCATAGTCCACGTCGCATTAATTTGCATCTTGGCGGAACTGAGTTTCATCTGGCAATCGAAGCTGGCCTTGGCTCATCGCGGGGAACTGCCGGGCGCGCCGGTCATCTCGCTGCAAATGATCATGGTGCTTTCTCCCCCTGCACCTCCTGCACCTCCCTCGCCCGCCATGCGGAGTTCACGCGATCTCGCCAACATCCTCGCGGCGCGCTCGCCCGCCTCGAGCACCAATCCCGCGCTTCGTCCCCTGC
>CAZZWT010000086.1:0-10614 GCA_964657775.1 uncultured Candidatus Methylacidiphilales bacterium
GCCGGCCGGCTTGGAAGATTCACTCTTCGCCTTCTTGTAGCCCTCGCTGCGGTAGTCGGTAATATAGAATCCCGAGCCCTTGAAGATCAATCCGGCCCCGGCGCCGATTTTGCGTTTCACCGCGCCTTTGCCCCAGGTCTTCATCCGGCAAAGGGGTTTGGGACAGGTTTTCAGGGCGTCATCTTTCATCGATTGGACAAGTTCAAAGCCCTTCTTGCACTTGGCACATTCGTATTCGTAAGTTGGCATTTGTCTCCACTCTAACAAAACTTACGCTTGTATCCAGCAACGACTTTGGTGGTAATCTGGCGAGATAATGAAGGGCGGACAACATATCCTGATGGGCGTGCCGGGAACGGCGCTCGACGCCCAAACGGCCGCGATTATCCGCGATGTCCAGCCGGCGGGCTTTATCCTTTTTGGGCGCAATATCAAGGCCCCGGCGCAGCTTCGGCAACTGGTGGATGACCTCCGTGCCGAGGTGAAGCATGAGCCAATCGTGACCATCGACCAGGAGGGGGGCCGGGTCTCGCGCCTGAAGGAATGTGGCGCCGAGCCGCCGAGCGCGAAGCAACTGCGCGAAAAAGGCGACCTGCGCCTGATCGAGCGGCATGGCGCACTGACAGGCGAAATCCTGCGGCTCTTTGGCTTCAACCTGAATCTCGCGCCGGTGGTCGATGTGTCCTTTGAGGGCGATGTCGATAATTCGCTGAAGAACCGCACGTGGGGCCTCGATACCGACAGCGTGATCGCGAATGCCGGCGCCTTCAATCGCACCATGCGCGAGCAGGGCGTGCTCAGTTGCGGCAAGCATTTTCCGGGCTACTCCCGCGCGGCGGTTGATCCGCACCACGAGCTTCCCATCGTGAAGCGAAGCCGTGCCGATCTCGAAAGCGACGAGTGGAAACCGTTCCGCGCCCTGGCGCCGGAGTTGGATTCGATGATGATCGGCCATGGGAATTATCCCTTGCTGGATGACAGCGGCCTGCCCTCCTCGCTCTCGCGCAAAATCATCCACGGCCTGTTGCGCGAGGAATGGGGTTACCAGGGCGCGGTGATCAGTGACGACCTCGACATGGGCGCGATCGTTGGCCACTACGGCCTGGGCGAATCGGTGACGCGCGCCGTCGAGGCGGGCAACGATCTCGTGCTGCTTTGCCATCGTCCCGAGCTGATTCCTGAGGCCGCGAAGGCGCTCGAATCCATTTCCCCCGCGCGCGCCGCGGAGGCCGGGAAGCAGATCGCCCACCTGCGCGAGAAGCTCGACCCGCCCCACGCTTTCTCCATCGAGGCCCACGCCGCGCTCGACCAAAAGATTTACCAACTCCGCGTGGATACCCTCGGCGCGGAAGCCGCTGCTTCGCGCTCCGTCGACGACGGCAAACGCTCGCCGGTGGAGACGTTCTAGCATCGCCGTAAAGAAGAATGACCATCACCCCTCTCATCGCTCTCGAGCTGGCTGGAGCTTGCGCCCTGGTGCTGATGCTTGTGGGTTACGGCTCCTTGTTTCTCGGTTTACGCCAGGCCCGCCGCGAGTTCCGCCAAAAAGGATTTCTTCGCCCTCCCTCGGGCCTCGGCTGGTTTCGGTTTCTTCTTTTGCGGCAGTACGAGTATTTTGAAAATAACACCATCCGCCGCTGTTTCGGCACGAGCCATGTCTGCCTGATTATCGGTTTCTTTGTCTTTGGCGCACTCGCTCTCTTTTTCGGTACGGAATATATGTTCAATGGCCTCAACGGGATTTCCCTCACGGGGCCCGGCGCGCCGACGTTGTAGTGCCGCCCTGACGCGCTGATCAGAATGTTTGAAGGTTTGTCCAAATCACGTTAGGCTGCCTGCTTCATGGAAAACGTCGTTAATGGAAGCGCACCGGCCGGGGCAGGGGAAGCGCTCCCGCTCAATGCCCGCAAACCGAATTGGCTGCGCGCCAAGATTCCTGGCGGGCCGGTTTATCAGGAGACGACGAAGATCGTCCACGAGCACAAGCTCCACACCGTCTGCGAAAGCGCGCAGTGCCCGAACCTCGGCGAATGCTGGTCGCGCAAGACGGCGACGATCATGATCCTCGGCAACATCTGCACGCGAAGCTGCGGCTTCTGCGCGGTACAGACGGGCCGCCCGACCGAGCTCGATCACGATGAGCCCCGCCGCGTGGCCGAGGCGATCCGCCTGATGGGTCTGAAGCACGCGGTGATTACATCCGTGGCGCGCGATGAGCTGACGGATGGCGGCGCTTCCATCTGGGCCGCGACCATCCGCGCCGTGCGGGAGGAAAATCCGAACACCGCGATTGAAGTGCTCATCCCCGATTTCAAGGGCCGCTGGCAGGACCTCGATACCGTGCTTGAGGCCAAGCCGGATATTCTCAATCACAACGTCGAGACTGTCCCGCGGCTGCACAAGAAGGTGCGCCCGCAGGCCAAGTACGAGCGCTCGCTGGAAATGCTGCGCCGCGCCAAGCAAGCGGGCTTCGTCACCAAGTCGGGCCTCATGCTCGGCATCGGTGAGGAGCAGAACGAGATCGCCGCCACGCTGCGCGACATGGCCGCCGACCAGCTCGACATCCTCACGCTCGGCCAATACCTGCGCCCCTCCGCGCAGCACCTGCCGCTGTATCGCTGGGTGACGCCGGAGGAATTCGCCCACTGGAAAAAATTCAGCCTCGAAATCGGATTCCGGGTGGTTGAGTCGGGACCGCTCGTCCGCAGTTCGTACCACGCCGACGAGCAGTCCGACGCACTCGTTCCCCGGTCGGCTAACGTCGCGTGATGCATCGCTTTGCCTTGGGCCGGATGCTGGTTCTGGCCTTCGCCGCAATGCTTCTCTTCTCCTGCTTCCGGCCCGTCCGCGCGGAGGGCCCGCTGCATGCGCAGGTGCTCGTCTTCCTGCCCGCCTACGAGGGCTCCAAGCTCTACGATCCCGACCTTGCCGACGAGGGCGACGACGCGCCGTGCGTCTGGGGCAGCCTCGATGCCATTCGCACCTCGCGGCTTTATCTCGCGCTGCGCATGCCGAATCCGCTCCAGGCGCGGCCGATGATTTCCGCCGGCCCGATCAGTGTTTACAATGATTTTTTCAACGGGATCAGCGAAGACCAGGACACGCCCGGCTTTCATCCTTACACGGACGGCGCCGATTTCTTCACCTTCGCCTACGATTGGCGGCAGGAGATGGCCTCGGTCACCGCGCCTCTGCTCTTGCAGGAGCTGCAGAAATACGCGCGCATCCACGAGGAGAAAACCGGCATCCCCGCGCCGCAGACCAAGTTCATCTTCGTCTGCCACAGCATGGGCGGGCTGGTGGCGCGCACCTTTCTCAGCGAAAACCCGCAGTGGGCCGATCGCATCTCCGCCCTGTACCTGGTCGGCACGCCGAATCTCGGTTCGGTCAAGGCAATCAAGACCCTCGTGGTTGGGCCGGGCGCCTTGAAGGAAAACGCGGTGAATTTTCCCGCGTCGCTGCTCAACTTTTTGCCCAGCAGCGTCGACGTCAACCTGACCAAGCTGGTCGCCATCACGCGGCCCAGCATCTACGAGTTGTTGCCCTTTGATGATCCCCGCTGGGAATGCGTCGCCGCAGATGGCAGCCGCACCCGCATCAGCGCGCAGGATATGCTGCGCGTCGGCGCCTGGCAACCCTACTGGCCGAGCGCGGAACTGGAGCATAAGATTTACCTCGATGACTGGCTGAAAAAGCAGATCGCGCTCGGTCGCAAGAAAATCGACCTGCCCGATTGGCAGTTCTGCCAGGACCCCGATTTGCCACAGCTCCAGAAGATGCTCGCGCAGGTCCGCGACTGGCGCCTGCGCATGGGCAGCCTCAGCTACACCAACACGCTGCTGACCCGCCCCGGCGAGCCGTCGCGGCTGAAGGTCATCATCGGCACCGGCCTGCAAACGGCCACCGGCGTCATCACCGAGGGCGCGCACGATGCCGCGCAAGCCCGCTACACCTACGAGCCCGACAACGACGGCGACGAGACCGTCACCAGCACCAGTGCGCTGGACGATCTCCACCCCGCCGCGCCGAACCTCGTGCAACTCAAAGGCGTCAGCCACGGCAAGCTCATGACCGACCGCAAATTCCTCGACTACTTCTATAAAGAGCTCGCCCGCGAACCCGTCCTCGCCCCCGACGCCCGCAGCGCCGCCGGGCAGACGCTTTAGCTATTTTAGCCATGTTAGGCAGTCTCCCGCCAAGGAGGCTTGCGGCGCAACCCATCTGCCCGCATAGTGATCGAGCTTATGTCTGAATCTGCTTATCCTCGGTTGGCTGGTACCCTTCTGCCGGTGTTCGCGCTGCGCCACGAAAACGATTTCGGCATTGGCGATACGGAGGCCGTTCGGCAGGCGATCACGTTTTGTGCGGAACAAAAAATGGGCCTGCTGCAAGTCCTGCCCATCAACGAGACCGGCGATGACAACAGCCCCTACAACGCGATCAGTTCCGTCGCGCTTGACCCGGTTTACTTGACGTTGACGCCCGAGACGGTGCCGGGCCTGATGGCGGAGACGCTGGAGCAGATGATGCCGCCGGAACTCCGCACCGAGTTGCAAAGTGGCCCGGTGCAGTATCGGCGCGTGAAGCAATTGAAGCTCGAGGTTCTGTCGCACGCCTACGTCGAATTCGAAGCGGTTGATCTCGAGACCGGCACCGACATCGCGTATGAATTCCAGGCTTTCGTCGAGGACAACATGGGCTGGCTGCCGGGCTACACGCTTTTCCGCACGCTGCTGAACGAGTACAGCAACAACGCGCTGTGGCACGAGTGGATTCCCGAGCACCAGACGCTGGCCGATGCGGAAGTGTGGCTGACGACCGCGGCGGATCGCGAGGAGTTGATCCGCTACCGCCAGTTCACCGCCTACGTGCAGTGGATCGCATGGCGCCAGTGGGCCGAGGTGCGCCAGTGGGCCGACGAGAACAAGGTGCGGCTGATCGGCGATGTTCCCTTTGGCATCAGCCGCTACAGCGCGGATGTCTGGGCGGAGCACGAGCTTTTTGACCTGACCTGGTCGGGCGGCGCGCCACCGGAGCCGTTTTTTTCGGGCGACGAATTTCTGCGCAAGTGGGGCCAGAATTGGGGCATCCCGCTCTACGATTGGCCGACGCATCGCGCGCAGAACTATGCTTGGTGGCGCCAGCGCATCACGGCGACGGGGCTGATTTTCCACGGCTTCCGCATCGACCACGTGCTCGGCTTTTTCCGCATCTACAGCTTCCCGTGGATGCCGCAGCAGAACAACGAGTACGTTTCGCTCTCGCCGGAAGAGGCGAAGCAGAAGGCCGGTGGCCGCGAGCCCCATTTCATCCCGCGTCCCGACGAAACGGAAGAGGACGCGAACCTGAATTGCGCCGAGGGCGAGGCCCTGCTGCGCATGATCCAGGAAGCGGCCGGCCCGACCGCAGTCGTGGCGGAGGATCTCGGCATGGTGCCGAAATATGTGCCGGAGTTGCTGGTGAAGCTGGGCATCCCCGGGTTCTATATCCCGCAATTCCTCGTCGATAAAGAGACGCGCGAATATACGCCGCGGAACGAAACACCTGAACTCGCCATCGCGACCTGGGGCACGCACGATCATCCACCGCTCGTCGGCTGGTACCAGGAAATGACCCGCAAATGGAAAGGCCCCGAGGGCCATGACGCCTGGCTCGATCTCCAGCGCCTGATGCGGTTCCTCCACGAAGACGAGAACGAGCCGCCGGAGTTTCTGACCGAGAAACTGCATAAGGCCTTCATTAAGTCGCTGCTCGAGTCGAACTCGTGTTGGACGATTTTCGTGATCAGCGACATCTTCGGCGTCGACTGGCAATTTAACAAACCCGGTACGGCCACGGATGACAATTGGAGCCAGCGCCTGGACCGTCCGCTGGCCGCGTATCTCGAAGACGCCGTGATCGGCCCGAAGCTGAAATTCCTGCGCGAAGAAATCGTCAACACCAAGCGCGAGCCGGTTTAAATAACGGCCGTCGTGAGACGGCGGAGTTCTCGGCTAAACAGCGGGCATCACATTGCCACCGCAGACAGGCAAGTAGACGCCCGTAATGAACGAGGCGAGATCGGAAGCGAGAAAGGCCACGGCGTTGGCGATTTCCGCATCTTCGCCCCGGCGCTGGAGGGGAACGCTTTGCTCGTAACTTTCCTGCTTTTCCGTTCCGGCTCTGCGGTCCTTGTCACTAATGGTCCAGCCCGGCGCAACTTGGTTCACGGTGATGCCGTGGCTACCAATTTCCTTGGCCAGCACGCGGAGCAAGCCGTCCATACCCTTCTTGCCCGCGACATAGGCCGACTGCGTGGGAAACGCCTGCATGATGCATTCCGTATTGATGGCGATGATGCGGCCCCATTTCTTCTCGATCATGGCCGGCGCGAAAGCCTGCGCCATGAGAACGTTTTGCAACACGCAGGAGCGAAACTGGTCTTCGTAGTTTTCCACGGTTTGCTCCAGTACCGGATTCCACGGAATCTGGCTGACCGCGTTGGTGACGATGATATGAGGCGCGCCCAATTCGCGGACGATGCTTTCTTTCATCGCCTGGATCGCCGCCGCATCGGAGACGGAACCGGTGACGAGACAATAGCGTCGGCCCAACGCGGCGATCTCCGCGCCGACTTTCTCCGCGCTCGCGCGGTTGTGGTGGTAGTGCACCGCGACGTCCGCGCCGGAGCGGGCTAGCGTCACCGCCATCACTTGGCCAAGCTCGCCGCTCGCGCCCGTCACAAGCGCGATTTTGCCGGAGAGATCGATGGGAATCATAATGAGGCCAGCGGAATTTCGTTCTGCAAAATCTGCTCGAGCGTCTGCCGCTTGCGGATGACGACCAGCTCGCCGTTCTCGCGCAACAGCACTTCGGCGGCTTCGGGGAAGGAGTTGTAGTTCTTCGACGACATCGCTGAGCAATAAGCGCCTGCGCCTTCGATGACGCACAGGTCGCCAATCTGCGCCTTGGCCAATTCGCGCGGAGCGAGTTCGCCCGAATCTTCCGGCGAGGGCGTGAGCAGGTCACCGCTTTCGCAGCAGTGACCGACGACAACATACGGGACCGTCTCGCTCGTTTCCTTGGCGGGAACGACGATGATGGGATGCTGCGAGGCGTAGAGCGAGGGACGCAGAATTTCGGTCATGCCGGCATCGAGCTTGAGGAAGTGGTAGCCCTTTTCGCCGGTGTTCACGGCGTCCTGGATGGTGGTGACCAAGGAACAGGAATTGGCGAGCAGGAACGTGCCCGGCTCAATTTCCAAGCGGATCGAGCGGCCTGTCTCGGCCTGAAGTGCCTTGAACTTTTCCAGGATGGGGGCGCCGATCTTGGCGAGGTCCGTGCCCTTTTCGTAATCCATGCGCGCGACCTTGTAGCCGCCGCCGAGGTTGAGCGTGGTCGCGTCGGGAAATTCGCGAATCAGGTTGAGCGAAAGCTCAGACGTGTGTTGCCAGACGAGCGGGTCGCTGCCGGAACCGATGTGGGTGTGGATGCGAATGACGCGCAGCTTGTACTTCGCCGCGATCTCGCGCACGGCGGGAATGTACTCATGCCAGATGCCGAATGATGACGACGGGCCGCCGACATTGGTCTTCGATGTGCCGCCGGAGCCAACGCCCGGGTTGAAGCGGACGCCCACGTCCTGGCTGGGGCAGAGCTTGCCGAAGGTTTCCAATTGCGAGAGCGAGCAGGCGTTGAAGTGGATGCCGGCCTGATGCAGGCGGAGGAAATCGGCCTTGGCGGGCATCTCTTGCGAGCTAAGCGAAATCTTGTTCGGCGCGATGCCGGCCTTGATGGCGCGGTCGCACTCGTAGCCTGACGAGGCATCGAAGTGCAGTCCGGCCTTGTCGAAGATGCGCAGGATCGCCGCGTTCGGGCTCGCCTTCATCGCATAGCGCGCGGTGAGGCCGAAGGCATTGGGGAACGCGAGCGCTTTGGCGGCCTGCGCGGTAAGCGTCCGCTCGTCATAAACATAAGCCGGTGTGCCGACGAGTTGGCGGACCTTTTCCGTGAGGGCAGGGGAGAGAAACTTGAGCTTATCCATGGACGTATCGATTGAGGGGACGCTGACTGTAGCGGGAGAGAACGTTCGCCGCACTTCTAAAATCACGGGGAAAGGTTTCGAGCAACGATCGCAACGACTGCAACGGGAAGGCAGGAGGCGGCTTATAATCCGTTGGCCAAGCGCCTGATTCCATCCTTGAGCAGGCACTCATTGAAGTTGATTAAAAGGCCCAGTTTGAGATCCATTAACTTGAGATACGTCAGTACTTGTTTTGCGTGTACCGGTATCAGTCTTTCCACGGATTTCAATTCAACGAGGACAATTCCGTTGACGATCAGATCTGCTTTGAATCCTTCTTCAAATTGCAGGCCGTCAAACTGGATAGGAACCGGCTGTTGGCGGACAACAGTAAATCCTTTTCTGACGAGGTCCGCCGCGAGAACGATTTCATAAACGTGTTCGAGCAATCCCGGGCCCAACTCACGATGAATCCGAAAAGCGGAATCCAGAATACTCTCGGCAACTTCGTTGTGACTCATCGCATGCCTTCCCCGTTGCAGTCGTTGCGACCGTTGCGCGAAACCTTTTCCCTATTTCCGCGCGGCGAGGATTTGCTGCCAGCGGACGAGCTGTTGCTTCACGAGCTTCGGATTCGGCGAGCCGTGGGTGGTGCGGGCGGTAAGGCCTTTTTCCAGGGAGAAAACCTCGAGTGCGCTTTTGTCGAAGACGGGGCTGAGCTTTTTCCACTCGGTCAGCTTGAGCTTCGTGATCGGCACCTTGCGTTTTTCGGCGAGGGCGACGGCGGCACCGACGAGGTGGTGCGCATCGCGGAACGGGACGCCCTTGCGCACCAGCCAGTCGGCGAGATCGGTGGCGAGGAGCAGCGGATCGGCCGCGGCGCGCTGGCAGGCCTCGGGGCGGACCTCAATGTGGCCCAGCATCTCGGCGAAGATGAGCAACGTGTTCTGCACCGTCGCGGCGGTGTCGAAGAGGCGCTCCTTGTCCTCTTGGAGGTCGCGGTTGTAGGTCATCGGCAGACCTTTCAGCAGCGTCAGCAACGAGACCAAATTCCCGATGACGCGCCCCGTCTTCCCGCGCGCGAGCTCCGCGATATCGGGGTTCTTCTTCTGCGGCATCAGGCTGGATCCGGTCGTGTAGGCATCGCCGATGCGGATGAAATGAAACTCCGCGCTCGACCAGAGAATCAAATCCTCCGAGAGGCGCGAGAGATGCACCGCCAGAAGCGCGCAGGCCGCGTTGTACTCGATGATGAAGTCGCGATCACTCACCGCATCCATGGAGTTTTCCGAGAGGCGGGCAAAGCCGAGCGTCTTGCGCACGAACTCGCGGTCGAGCGGCAGCGTGCTTCCCGCAATCGCGCCGGAGCCGAGCGGCAGGACATCGACCCGCTTCAGGCAATCGCCCAGACGCTCGTAATCGCGGTCCAGCATTTCCACGTAGGCGAGGAGATGATGCGCCAGCAACACCGGCTGCGCGCGCTGCAGGTGCGTGTAACCGGGAATGACGATTTTGATGTCGCGCGAGGCCCACGTCTCCAGCGCCAGTTGCAGCCCGGAAATCGCCGCGCGATTTTCCACGATCTGGTCCTTCAGCCAAAGGCGCATCGCAGTCGCCACCTGGTCATTGCGGCTGCGGCCGGTGTGCAGTTTCGCGCCGGTCGGGCAGCGCGCCGTCAGTTCCGCCTCGATGTTCATGTGCACATCCTCGAGCTCCGTGCTCCACTTGAACTGGCCGCGCTTGATCTGGGCGTGGATTTCTTCCAGTCCGTCGACGATCACCTTCAGCTCGGTCGCCGTCAGCACCTTGATGTGCGCGAGCATCTTCGCGTGGGCGATGCTGCCCGCGATGTCGTGCCGGTAAAGCTGCCAGTCGTAAGAAACCGATTCGGTGTAATCGCGCAGTCGTTCCGCGGCGCCGGTGGCAAAACGTCCGCCCCAAAGGGCTTTGGATTCTGACGGCTTGGACTTGTCCATGGCGCTACTCCTTATTTCGTGAATTTCGTTTTAGAGAGAGGTTTTTTCAACGGAGGGCGAGGCGCTGGCTGGCCTTTTGAGGCTGGCTTGGCGGCCAGCTTTTTCTTCGGCGCCGGGCGGGCGACCGAGCCCTCCGGGAAGTAGCGCTTCACATCATCCTGCGTCAGCACGCGATGCTGTCCCGCGGGCAGCTTATCCATGATCAGGTTGCCGATCTGGATGCGTACGAGCCGCTTCACTTCATAGCCCATCTTATAAAACATCTCGCGGATCTGCCGCTTCAAGCCCTGGGTCAGGACCACCTTCAAGGTGCGCGGGCCGACGCGGAAAATGTCGTCCATTTTCGCGAAGCCTTCCTCGATCAGGAAGCCCTTGCGCATCTTGGCCCCGAGCGCGAAATCGAATTCCTTGTCGAGCGTGACGATGTAGGTCTTGCGCATCTTGGTGGACGGATGCGTCAGGCGCTGGGCGAGGTGGCCGTCGTTGGTGACGACGAGCAGGCCCTCGGAATCCTTGTCGAGCCGGCCCACATAAACGACGCGCGGCCAGTTGCTCGGCAGCAGGTCGTAGATGGTCCGCTCGCTGGTCGATTCCGGCGTGGTGCAGAGATAGCCCGGCGGCTTGTGCAGGATAGCG